>DNTA01000217.1 GCA_003500135.1 Cytophagales bacterium
TCTGAGGATGGTCTAATTAATTCAGGCAGCGATGTGCCAACGGCAATCACCGTGAGCCCAACAAATGACTTGCTCAACCCTATCCAGTCAGCTATTGCCACTGCACCGTCTACCGTAAACTTTCCTCCAAGAAACAATCCCACTATCCCTATACCTACCAGCAAATACTGCTTTCGAAGATTCAACGACTCCTCGGTATTTATGGTCCCCGGCGAGTCATTCTGGTCCTTGCTCATTTGGATTACATAAAGAAGGAATAAAGTAAAAAAGAAAAGAAGTATCGCTCCGTCGATACGGGACAATAAAAGGCCGGAACTTTCCTGAAAAAGATGGGCATTGGCCAGAAAACCAACTAACAAAGCCGCAAGGATAGAGAATGGTATTTCAGATTTTATGGTGCTGCTGGCTACTTTTAAGGGAGCAAACAAAGCGGCCACCCCCAAAATAAGCAACACATTGGCTACATTGGAACCAAATATGTTGCCGATGGCAATTTGTGTGTTGCCGGTGCTTACTGAAACCAAGTTGACCACCAATTCCGGAAGAGAAGTGCCAAAGGCAACAATGGTGAGGCCAACTACAAGCTCTGAGATGCCCCTGTGCCTGGCAATGTTACCTGCACCATCCACCAGCCAGTCAGCAGATTTCAGCAGAATGATAAACCCGGGAATGAAAAGAATAATATCCATGCCCGAAGATATCAAAAATCTGAAACCATAAGTCAATTAATTTTTCTACCTAAAAACTATTCTTCAAACCGGTCTATGTACCCACTCATGTCGATAAACCTTTCAAAGTCGGTGATATTGAGAATGTCGTGGAGGGCAGCTTCTTTATCATCGGCTTGTTTGTAATAATCTTCTACAATCTGGTATCCCATTATCCTGCTTAAGTTCACCGGGTCCCGGTCTTCGTCGTTCAACCAACTGTACATCTCTTCTTCTAGCATTTGAACCTCGAAAACCTCCCAGTACCGGTAGGCCTCTTCATCACTTAATTTGTAGTAGTCGCGGTTTGGGTTGGTTCCCGTTACCAATTCAGTTATAAAATCAGCTGCACCCTGCTGGATGCTTTGCGAAAGCAAGTGGCCTACTGTTGGATATCGTTGTTGATAATGCACCAGTTCGCGGGTAACATATACCGGCAACTGATCTACGGGTGCCCACACTTCGTTGGCAAAGGGACTGTCTGCCTTATCGGGGCCAAAACGCTCTATTCCAATAAACATATTTTCATTCTGCACCGAAATGGCGGNNGGAAAAGACGATTCCGGGTACATCTTCTCCAGTTTGGATGCGTACTTCCTGATCTTTTTGCTGTGTTGATCCAAATTTTTAGTCACCGGCCTGATAAATTCATAATATTCCTTATTGGCTTCAACAGTCCTCGCCAGGCGCTCGGCACTTTCGATGTGTGCCGGCTCAAATAGCTGCAAGCCGTCGCTGGCTTCAAGCAAATAATATTCCTGGAATATTTCGGGGTTAAATTCCGGCTTTGCCATGTCGTAAGCCTTCCAGAAGTGTGGAATATCTTCCATAACTATAGAAAAGTCCTGTGGAGAATTATGCAGGTCAAAAGCGGGTTTAAATGTTGTGAAAAGGAATACTGTTATACCTAAAAGCCATATTTTGCCCATTATGTTTGTTGTTTGGTTTAAACTACCCCAAAAAGTCCAAGATTGGTGCCATTATTTATGAATTGATGCAATTTGATGGACTGAATAAAAAATATTCCTTAAACCATAGAACAGATTCAGCGCGTATTGACAAACCCAATTCACCGAGAGCAAAAGTTATTTTATGTCATGATATTCCATATTATTTTGGAATACACCTTTTAAACAAATACAATTTTTTTCAATCCACCAACAAGAAGCATAATGCATTATATATTTGTAAACCATTGGATTAGAATGGTTTATAAATGACCGAAAAATCATCAGAGGAATTGACTAATTTTCACAGGGGTTTTAGGTAAAATGCTCTGTAGATTTTGATCAAATGCCCCGAGAAAATTACCGGTTTGCTTTTTACAAAATGACAGGTAGAATTGGGAGTTAAAATTAAAGACTTTATCGGTCGTTATATTTCTGACAATATATTGATAAATATTGTATAATTCAATTTTTGAAACTACACAAAAATCACTTTCAGTTTCAATAATCCATTTTTGAACGGTTATCATTAAATTCATATTTCCAAAGGTTCGCGATGTAGCAAGGGCCGGTAGCGCGCTTTGTCCGGGATGAAGTGGTCGCTGGCCATGATGAATTGCGGTAATTATGGAAATTATCAGGGTGCTGAATTAAGCGTTAGCATTCGATTCCATTCATCCTGACTGACGTCATTAATCCCAGACGAATTAAAGGATGGAATTATTATCCAGGTAGTTTTTCGTTGTACCCCAGCGAAATGAGCAATACAATATATTGAATCAATCTCGTAGGTTGATTATGGACAGGCGATCAGAGTCCTATCAGTGAGACATCTGATTGGGAGAAAGCAGCAACTGACCAAACATCAGCACCGGACGGACACCCTATTCAAAACCCGGCCGTATGACCGATGCCACCTAACCTACGATCAGGGAATTCGTTTTAATTGGCATATAAATTGCCTAATAATGAACTATGTATGATTTTGTTGCAATACTCTGATAATGAGTTTTTTAAACAGAAAAAATCATGAAAACGTCCAATTTATCAATAATTGCCATTGCCCTACTTTTGGTTGCATTTCTCATGTCCTGTACCGCAACTAAGAAAAAAGAATCAGAAGAATTAATTAGAAAAGGAAGGCTCTATACTCAATTTGGAAAAATAGATAGTGCATTGTTATTTTTTAATCAAGCCGGAAAGCTGGATAAATCAAACTATGAGCCGCACTTTTTTAAAAGAAACATTTATGTTGGAAAACGTGATTTTGAAAGTGCCTTAAAAGAAAGTCAAAAAGCGCTCGAAAAGATGCCATTTGATTACCCTTCTTATGAACATGAATGGCTGCATACTGGTATGTTATATGATGCTTATGGTGATTCAGCTCATTCGGTACAACACTATAAAAAGTGTATTGAAATTAGCAATGCGAAACTTGATACATTAACTGATAGTACAAATGTTGGGAAATATAGAACATATAGGGCCTTTGCATATCTATTGATGGGTGATTCAAAAGGAAAAAAAGAGATGTTAAGTTTATCGGAAGAATATCCGAACCAAATGAAATATGCTAAGTTTCTGGATGCCGACAAACAAGAAATACTTCAGTTTTATGGTTATTTACTAGTCAATGAGGTCAAAGAATAAAATTTAATTCATTCACCCTCAACTTATTCGGGATTTGAACCGCATACGCCGGTACGAGAAGATGACTCAACATATTAAACCAAGCCTTGAGGTTCACCTTAAAATGTAATGATCTGAGTTTTATACGGGAGACGGATCAGGTAATTAAAAAAATCTTACTCAAAAAATGTCGTTATATCAAAATCAGTCGCGCTCCTCTAAAACTAGCAGTAGAAAAAAGAATAAAAGGTAAAGTCTTCCAAGCTCCTTTCATGAATGTAACCCCTATTGGAGGAGAGCGTCCGC
>DNTA01000047.1 GCA_003500135.1 Cytophagales bacterium
GCTCTATTGCTGAATTTGGGTTGAACAAATTTTTTGCTTTCATACCCTTTTCGCTTATATTACTTCCTGACAGAAAGGAATTATGGGAAAGGAAAAGATGAAGTTCGGGCACCTGTTTTTGTGCATGGGTCTAACAATACTCTTTGCTGGTTGCCAGGAAGAAGATGAGCCCATCAATAATGAAATCATCAATTATTCGGTAAAAGTTTCATCATTTAATATAAGGTTTGATAATCCTGCCGATGGTAAGAACAACTGGCATAACCGGAAATCTTCGGTAGTGCAGTTCATAAAAGCACAAAATATGCAAATCGTAGGAATGCAGGAGGCGCTGAATAATCAATTCAATTATCTGGTCGATAACCTGGGCGACTACCAATCCGTTGGCGTGGGACGTGAAGATGGTCAAACAAAAGGAGAGTACGCACCCATATTCTTTTTGAAGGATGAGTTTACACTACTTGACAGCGGTACCTTTTGGTTGTCTCAAACACCCGCTGAACCTTCCATTGGCTGGGATGCCGTATTGGAGCGTATTTGTACCTATGCCATACTTCAGGACAACCGGAATGACCGGGAAATACATTTTTACAATACACATTTTGACCATGTCGGTGATGAAGCGAGGATAGAAAGCGCCAGGTTGATTATGGATAGCATTGCTGCCAAAAGCAGTGGAAATTGGGTCGTATTAACCGGTGACCTTAATGCAGAGCCCGATGACCTTCCGTACGATGTATTGATCTCCGGCGGTTTGGATGATGCTTTTTTCAGTAAAGCGAGGTTCGGTCCGGTGGGCACCTTTAATGGATTCAATCTGGATGGTCCTCATCAGCGGCGAATTGACTATATATTGATGAATGGGTTTTCACCCGAATACTATGAAAACAATAACCTGATAGTCAATGGCAATTACATTTCAGATCATTTTCCTGTTTTGGCGCGGTTGGAATATCGCCCTCTTTAAATCCAAGCACATATGCTCAAGTCAATCTATATTACCCTCTTTTTTATACTTTTCATTTTTGCAGGTTGCAATCAGGGTGAAAATGAGCCTGTTTCAATCGTCAGCTTTGTTCAGACATCTTATGAAATAATCACGGATAACCTGGAAACGATAGAAGTAGATATACAAATTGAACCAGTGGCCCGGCAGTCGTCAGAAGTAGTTGTGTCCATAGAAGGGGCCAATTCAGGTGATGTCTTTACTACTTTTCCCGAAATAGAAAATGACCGGTTGACAATTCCGGTAAATGCCGGCGTTGGTACGGCCTCTTTTAGTTTTATACCTGTTGAAGAAGAGATAGGATTTGAGAATATTGATTTGGAAATGGAAATCGTTGAGGTAGGGGATGGGTTGATAGCCAATGCCTTAGAGGGCCGGTTTGCTGATATCTTAATAGTCAGCAATAAGGGTTTTGAACGTGAGGCTCCCTATTCAGAAGATTTCATGGGATGTAATTCCGGTGTTTTTCCGCCAAAAGGATGGGAAGAAATAGTAATCGCGCAAAATAATGAACAATCTGCTCGTTGGAGTTGTATCTCAACACCAGACCTTGGCATCGGGATCAATGCCTTTGTGAGTGGTTCGAACGACACGCAATCCTCTGAAGTGTGGTTCCTATCACCAAGGATAGACCTGTCTGCTTTGAATACCCCCATTTTAAGATTTGATTCTGACCGGCGTTTCGTCCCGGATGATCCTGATTTGGAAGCCTACGATGTTTTTATTTCCACCGATTATAACGGCCAGGATTTCCAATCAGCCAATTGGAGCCGTTTCCAGCCGGGTTATGAAGCCATTTCGGCCAATGACCCCAATACGGATGGATTTTCCTCAAGTGGAGCGCTTGATCTTTCGGCATTCAGCGGAGAACAGGTGGTATTCGCCTTTGTATACCGGTCAGGAGCTCCCGGAAGCTTTGATGCGACCATATTGAGAATAAGTAACTTTTCCGTGGCGGAAGATTAATCCCTGATTTTGATCTTATCTTTTTTCTGGTTGTGGATAAGTTGTGTGTAAGTTGATAATTGCATGTTACTATAAGAGGTAATAAAAGCGTATATTTAATTTACCAAAACAACCGACCCACTATAGAAAGATGTAATCCGTATTATGTCCTGCTTTTCGGATGTAGAAATGCGGGCATTCAGGCTGTATTTGAACCAACACCATAAGCGTGGCCACAATAAGAAAGAGGCGCTTATGGATTTATAAATGAAATATCCTGCCAAAAGCGTCGATCAAATCAGGAATGCCCTTAACCGAAAAATCTCCAAACAGGCGCTCTATCAGCTCAAAAAGCGCCTCAAAAATGATTTGATCACATTCATGATGGCTAACCATCATGTAAATGAGTCCAATCAGGCATCTGCGGGCAGGTTGTCTTGTTACAGGATGCTGTATTATTTCAATGTATTAGTCGAGCGTGGTCTTCGTCAGGACGCCCGAAAACTATTGGGGGAGCTCGAAATAAAGGCCCGCTCATTTCATCTGCCCGACATACTACTTTCAGTGCAGGGTTTGCGCCACAGGCATTTTCCTCTGACAACAAAAGATACCGAATGGATGCATACCAATGCATTAATTGATGATACCTGTGAGGAAATAAAATTGGCGCAGTTACAAAATGATTATCTCAAACAACGTCTGGGTATTACCAGATCTGTACAACCCAGATCATCGCTATATATACCAGACACCTCCGATTTGTATTTCAATAACAGGGCCTCATTGTGCTACAGCGGACTTTCCATCATGTTGGAATCACGGGATTATATCAAATTATATCGTCTTGCTTATCGCATGTTGCTCAGGCAGCCATTTTTTCTTAATCAGGTGGGAAAGGTCAATCGCGGTATTTTATTTCTTTATCTTTCTCAAAGCGCTCTTTGTCAGGGGCGCCTTAAAAGGGCACGCAAGTGGCTTACCAACGCCGAACTGGACTTTAGAAAAATGAAATATTGGGAGTTACACATAATGGAACTCAGGTTTTTCATCGAAATAAGGTCAGGGAACTTACTTGAGCTGCCAAAGATTATTAAAAAGGCCGAAAACGCAATTCAATCGTCAAAAATGGAATCACTAAGGTATCGATGGCGGTTATTTGAGGCCTTTAGGGCATATAAAAATGGAGAATATCCGCACGTCGTACAATTGGCCAATCTACATACCGAATTCCCATCACCACCTGAGTGGATATTTTCCCTGCGATTGCTTGAACTAATGAGCATTCAAAAAATGAAAGACCCGGATTGGCTGAGGTACAAACTGGAAAGTCTGCGAAAAAAGGCAACGGGACAATTGGCAGGCGGACATCGCTTATTCGTTATTCTCAAAATGATTAACCATAAACTTAAGCACGGGAATAATGAAAGGTTAAATGATGTTGAGCAGGAAGCGCAATTTTATCGTGATGCTTATGATCCACTTGGCCCTGAAGTGATCAATTTTTTTACACTCATCAATACTTTCAAACCGGCGCCAGATAAAGCCTACACAATTTAGTTATTGATTAACGCCTTTATTATTCCTGAAGAATTTTGTTAAATCACCAGTCTTATATAATTATTTACATGGATGAAATGTCAAATATATTTAGCAGAAAACACATTAAGTATCTGAAAGTAAGGTAAATACAAAAATTACTCCTTGGTTTTAAAGGTTGAATAGGCCTGATAAATCTCCTTATTTCGTAGTGTGATATTGTCTAAATTGATAATTAATAATTTGCCAAAACAACCAACCGCACTACATGATTTATCAGGCTGTAAAGCTTATATCAGAGCAACTCAATACCTATTTTATTGATGAAATAGGGGAAGATGGCACCTACGTTGAACCAGGTAATATTGCACTGATCGAGAGTAATTCGGATGGCCCGGGCATGGGCAACAATTCCAATGGCCTTGAAGATAAGGTCATTGCCACGCTGGTAAATATGCAGGAAGAAAAGGTTTTGAAAAACCTGCCGGCATACGCCATACAGCAAGCCGATAAAGTGGTATATGAAAACCCGCCCGTCATTTTAAATCTCTATCTTTTATTTACGGCGACCAATACGAATTATAACAAAGCACTGGTATACCTGGCCTATGTAGTGGCTTTCTTTCAGGGCAAACGCATTTTCAGCAATAGCAACACCCCCATTCGATCAGATCTTACCTCATATTCCTCAAAATGGCGATGTAGTGGCTACAAATGAGGTAACTGCTGCCCCATTTCACCGAAATCCTGCACCTCTTTAAAGACTTGTTTGGCCAGAGGCCCTTGGTTCCATTGCAGTTCAATGGGCTGGCCATTGAGCTTATCCCGTATTTCATGCAGCATCAGGTGCGTGTCCCATTCCTTGAGCTTATCAGGTACTTCACACCGTATCCCCTTGCTGCGCCATCTTTTCTCGATATACTTCACCAACCACAAACTTAGAAAGTTGAGGTAGATATGGGCCCTGATACGGCCTGCCTTCCTGTGCCGGATGGGGCGTATGTCCAGGTCCGATTTGAACGTACGAAAGCACTGTTCAACCTTAATGAGGCTTTTGTGATAGCGCTGGGCTTCCTGGGCGGTCAGCTTTTTTGTGGAAAGATCGGTTTGCAGGAGGTAATAATGGCCGATGATGTTTTGGGCTTTGAACTGCTGCCTGTTCAGCCGAAAAACCAACCGGTACCGGTCCTTGCCCTTTTTATCCTGAATAAGGTGAAAGGAAAGATCCCAACATTTGGTCTGCTTGTATTTTTCGAGCGCTTTCATCGCCCTGTGATAGAGCTTCTCTTTGTTGGCGTTTTGTGGGGATGCCTGTATCTTTTTTAAGGCGTCATAGGCTTTTCTCAAATTTCGATGGTTCTGGACTTCCCTTC
>DNTA01000025.1 GCA_003500135.1 Cytophagales bacterium
TCAATGTGCGAAACTTGAGTATTTTATTAACCGGGTGGAAAAGATCGTTCAAAAATATGGAAAGCAAATGATAGGGTGGGATGAAATAGCCAACGCCGACCTCGATTCTAATTCTGTGGCGCAGTTTTGGTGGCATACCGAAAATATAGAAACCGCAATATCAAAGGGAATGAAAACAATCCTTTCTCCAGCCAATAAAACATATCTGGATATGAAGTACGACTCTACCACTCAAATAGGATATAACTGGGCTGGCTATATTCCGGTAGATTCGGCTTATAACTGGCGCCCCGAATCCTATGCGCCAACAGAAAATATTTTGGGCATTGATGCGCCTTTGTGGTCAGAGACGATGAATACTACCGACGAACTGGAGTATCTGGCATTTCCGCGTTTGATCGGATATGCCGAGTTGGGCTGGACCATTCAGGAAAACCGCATTTGGTCAGATTACAAGCGTCGCCTGGCCCTTCAGGCTAAATTTCTAGAGCAGATGGAGGTGAATTACTATCGTTCACCATTAATTGATTGGGTGCAATAGAGTGTTCTATTTTTAAAGGCGTCAGATCATTAACTACCTTTACTATTGCTGCCGGAATAATTTTGAATCAACAGATACTTTTATAATGGACCAACCAAAACTGGTTTCGTGATAAGTAACCTCAATGTATTACTTACCTTTATCTTTCCCCAGTGAAATGTTGTAGTCTTCCGGAGTGCCTTCAATTTTAATATTGAGAAACCTGGTTCTTTTGTTTTCGTCCCTGTACTGAATTTCATCGACCTGGCCGGAGGTGTCCTGCTCTTTTTTACCAAAAAGCTTTTGCATACCGGCCCTCGTAACAACTTTCAAAGGGATCCTGAGATAATACTCCATGGATAAATCCATATCCTGTTGACCGGAAACTTCAAAGTAGCCAATAGATGAATTAATGTTCATTGAAGGAATCTGAAGTTTGCCATTGTGCAGGTCAAGCCGGTTTTCAAGGGTATCAAAACGAACGTACTCCAGGTTTTTATCACTAAAATAGCTTGATAAGGCATCGAAGGCAGGGTAGTGGTTCAGGCTGCCATCTACCACTCTGAAGTCGATGTGTAATTCCGAATCGTCAATGATGGGCGCCATATCGGCGTGCATATGTACTTTGCCGGTAAGTGAACCACTGAGCTTGCCATGTAAATTTTCGGAGATGAGGTGGTCCTGCCCGAAATTTTCAAACTTAAACAGCAACTTATCCAGGTCAATTTGACTGATTTGCATTTCCGGACTGAAATAGATGGATTTTGGATCGGTACCATTAAAGTAGCCCTTTAGGCCTATGCTTCCGCCTGCAGTGTAAACTGACATGGTGTCGATATAGATATAGTGGTCCTGCTTCATGCGGCCCTTCATAATAAAAGTGTCGAGCAAATGACGGTGATAATTCAGGTGATCAATATCAATGTTGAAATCCATATTGATAAAAGGTATTTCAAACAGGTTATATCCGGCTTCATGGTCTTCCGGCGTCATTACTTTATCAGGGGGAGGCGGATTATAAGCAAATATCTGGTCAAAATCGAGATATGGCGCCTTTAATGAGAAAGCATGTTGATGTTTGGTCGAGTCGTCGGACAGGTCATAGACAAAATCCATGGTAAAATTTGAATTTCCCAGTTTACCTCCCACATGATGGGCTTTAAAAAATACGCTATCGATCAAAAACCCTCCCCTAAACTCTTCGAAGCGCATGTCATGTACTTTCATATTGGTTTCCAACGCATCGATGGTTACTTGTGAGGCAACTAGCTTTTTATCAAATTTCAGGTTCGCATTCCCCTGAATGTGTAAGTCTGTGAATTCCTCATGCCGGTAATCTTCCGGTACATAATTCTCTCCGCCATAGGCAAAGAGGTCATCCAATTGCAACAATTCCGATTCAAGATGAAAATCCATGGTCGTTAAACCTACCGGTTGTTCTTCAAACCACAGGTCGTAGTTTTCCAGCCGGCCATTGAAGTGGAAATCACTCTCATCGATCATACCGGTGAAGTCGATCACTCTGAAATCGCGCTCATCGATCATGATATCCGCATTAAAGTCGTGCAATTTGTGGGGATATTTCGTCATATTGGCATGAAGTTGTTCAATAAAAAACTCTCCGATGGGTAAATTGGGCGATTCAGTGAAAGCCCTTGCCGAGCTGTTGAATTTAAAGCATGTGCGAAAATCAGTAATCACCTCTTCGATAACGGCGCTATCTCCTTTTAAGGTTGTGAGTTCATTTAAATCGATTTTTGAAGAGGTGATGTCCAAAACTGCTTCTACCGGCAGGTCGGTATGGTGCAAAATAGCGGGTAAATCTGAGATACTGGCAGTTATGGAAATATCCGACTGGCCCACTTTGGCTTCAAGCCTTTTGATTTCAGCTTCATGACCATCCATGGTGATGTCAACATTGACATTTCGAATGGGCAGGGGATACTGATCGCTATTGAAGTCCATATCTTCAATTTTCAATACGGTGTAATAGGATTCATTAAGTTTTTCAATACTTTTTTCAGGTTGGTCCAGGTCAATGATATCGTGGAAGTTCATAGTGAGCGACATTTTTCCACTGACATCCCTGAGATTGTTAATATTTAAGAAGCCGGCCAAAAAATCGAGGTTAAATTCCGAAGTAAGTTCCAGGTTAATATCGGGCGATTCAAAGTTGACCACATTGAGCTTGCCACTGAAATTACCAGCTTCCGGTTTAGCTGAAAAGTCCTGAATACTTATCTCCATCGTGGTGACATCTCGCTGTTCGCCATTGGTAAAGTGGCCTTTAAAATATAGGTCTTCCACGGTTTTGTTAACTTCGGTATTACTAACAAAAGCTTCTGCACAACCAAAATCTATATTGACAGCCGGATTATGGCCATTGATCGACTTGCCTTTTATATCGGCTTCAAAGTAAATTTGTCCACCATTTTCGTAACGGTTCAGCACAGGGGTTAGCTCTTCAGGGGCAAAAGCCAGAAAAAGATCAAAATTTGGTTTGTTGCCCTTAAAGTGCAGGTCGAGCCTCATATCATCATCTACATCTACTTCTCCTTCCATTTGAAACAGGGCATTTTCAACAATCAGTTCGGAAGGTGTGATCTGCAATTTGTTGGAAGTGGTATTAAAGTCCAGTTGGGTTTTTAGTCCAATGTTTTTATTGTGTAAAAACGTGGTGTCGCCGTCTGCGATAAGATTAAAGATAAGCTTGCTGTCCAGTTCAATAAAGGTGTGTTCACTTGAAGTTTTAAACCTGGATTTCGCGTTGTTGATATACGCTTCAGCAAGAAGATTATTTGCCTCATTCAGCTTTAAAAGATCAATTTCTTTTAAATAAACAGCGTTAAGCTCAAGGTGGAGATGATCATTTGAAGGCACATTGGTCTCTGAAACATTGGAAGACAGGGCATTGGACATGTTGAATGAGCCATCGGTATGCTGAACAAGTTTAATAAATCCACCTTCCAGGCGAATAGCTTTAATATTGTAGCCCCCTTTTAATAATGACCATACATCGAAGCCTATGTAGGCATCTTTTATATGGAGCAGGATAGAACTGTTCTCGTTTTTACCTTCATACACTTTTACATTTTCGAGGTCAATGGAAACGTAAGGGAAGTTGGCAAAAGGTGAAATATGACTACCTTCTACTTCCAGTTTTCCTCGAAAATCTTTATTGAGGTAATTGACCATTTCCCGAACAATAGATTGTTGATTGGTATAGACGATGCCAATTCCGATAGCGGGAATAACCAGAGCAATGATGAAGAAAAGGATAATACCTCTTATCCAGGATTTCTTTTTAAGCAGTGAAGCCATTCATGTAAAAAGTTAAAAGATTTGACAACTTATAAAAAAGCTAAAATTGAGTCAAGCGTTTTGTGTGATGCACGGAGTAAGCTAAAACGGAATTCATCGCATTGGCCTTGCTTTTGAGGTTAGTTCCAATGGATTTATTCCCGAAATTGAGCCTTTTCATCTGTTGAGGCAATACGACCGGCAAGTATATTCCCTTATTTTATTTGCGCATACGGTCAGGATCATTACAAAAAATTTAATCAGGAAAAAAATGCCAAGGATGTGAAAGTTGTGCTTTTGGGTTACGTGTTATGCCAAAATTACGCATTATTAATATGAGAGAAACAGGATATTAACTATTTTGTAATTACTTACTATGGAAGATGAAGGTTAGGGTTTTATGGGAAAGTTCAATTATACGAAATAAACTAATCTGAATAATTATGTTTTCTAGAGCTATCTACCAAATTTTATTACTTGTTGTAATTCTCTTTTTACTTGCCCTACACTCGTGTACCTTGTTAAAAATCGAAAGTGCCGACCGACCCTTATCGATCAACGATATCAATACAAGGTATTTGGTACAGTCTTATGCAATGGAGGCCTTACTTTTGAGTGAAAGCGCTCTTGACAGTATTATGATGTTATCGAAAGAACCGGATATACGACTGGAAGCTTTAAAATGGAAACTCAAAATGACCACACAGCTCAGGAAGCAAAGCTTTCAACCCATACCCAGGGTTTCGCTAACCGATACCTGGGCTTACCTGATTTGCGTGCGCGACTATATAGCAACAGAAACTGAGGCGCCAGTTTTAGGCGAGTATCAATCTATTTTTGTTAATGCGTGCGAAATAAACGTTCAGGGAATTGAACGAATAGCGGTCAATACTTTGAATAAGAGAGAATATCCGCGGTACAAAGAATTTGTGGAAGCATATGCTGAACAGCATCCTCTTACCGCTGAAAACGAATTATATTACAAGCCCATCAGAAAGGATTACCTGGCATTCAAACAGGTTCCGGACAGTTTGGCTATCCAAACGGTAGGTACGCTTTCACAGGTAGTAGCCGATGCCTCTAACAAATTGGATTACACTTCCGAGTTAGCGGGTAAAAAACTGGCGTGGCGCACCGAACTTTTTATAAAAGAAAATGGGTTAGATTCTGCGTCGCTGGAAAAAAGATTTGGCATCCTGGAAAACGAACTTATGCGGCTGGTAAATGTAGCTGAAAACTCGCCCGAAATCTTGTCGGAGGCGGTTGAGGATTTCAGATATCGGGTGCAGCCCTTATTTAGGGGGTTAAACACCAGGATTGAGCAGGCTGTTTCAAGCCTATCCCGCGATCGTGCAGCATTGGACCGGATGATTTTAAGAGAACGAGTAGCCCTGGATACTATAATCCAGCGCGAGCGCGAGGCAATCGTGCTGGAGGCCAAGGGAATAGCGGATAGCGGAATCAAAAGCGCCATGAAAGAAGTTAACCGGATGATCAGGAATGTTTTGTTTTTTGTAGCGCTTGCCTTGCTCATCGTACTTGGTTTGCCTTTCTATTTCGGTTATCTAACGGGCAAGCGTTCCGCTAAACAGAAAAAGGCATAAGGGTTACACGTGTAATAACCCCTTAGGTGGACCGGACGCCTTGTCAATAATTATAATGGGTAAAAGAGATGTTCTGAAATTGCGATTAAAGCTCGAACTGAAACGAAGATAAGGTGCATAAAATCCGTAATATGGGTTATTTGGCCAACAAAATCTATACAAGAAATAGTTTTTTTAGAAATAAAATTGGTAATAGGGTTAAACCCAAATTCAGCAATAGGGCAGGATTTGCCCTATTGGCCGACGAAAACCCGGTTTTGTCGGGATAAACCCTGACAAAACCGCCTTATATTGGCGGTTTTCGTCATTTTGCAATAGAAAATTTAGTTTATAACCCGAAAATTTTCTATTGCAAAACCCGGGTTTAATGCCGTTTAGTTAAGGTCATATAGTTTTATAGTTTTGTGCGAAGACCCGATGGTGTCCTTTATCATTTTTTCTAAGATTGGACTGTCCTTTCCTGGAATATTCG
>DNTA01000193.1 GCA_003500135.1 Cytophagales bacterium
CCGTAATACCACCTGAAGGATGTGAGGGAGAAAATAACGATTGTGAACTCGATGTGGTTTGGAATGCATTTATCAGAGGCTTTTTGAGTTCCAGTAAGATTTCCAATCAAGGTCGAAGCATCGAAGGCATCACTCAGGCTTTTGAACAATCCAAGTATTTAAACACCAGCGACAGAAATTAAATAGCCATGAAGTTTTTATATATCATATTATTATCACTACTCTCTTCACCTCTATTGGCGCAACCCATTTGGTCTTTTAACTATAATATTGCAGGTTTATCGGAGTCAAAACTTAATGATTTCATTAGCCGTACCAGCACCAGAGGTTGGAGCCTTGAGGGCCGGGGAATGATCAACCAACAGTTTTCTATTGGTGGTTACATCGGGTACCAGGGGTTTTATGAAAAGGTACCCCGCCAAACTTATTTTCAGGGCAATACAGCCATCGATGCCGTAACCTGGCGGTATTTCCTCACACTGCCCATTCAGGCCAATGCGCACTATTATTTTACCACCGAAGGCATTAGGCCATTTGCCGGTGTGGGTATCGGTACCTATTACACGGAACAGGAAATTCAATTTTCAAACCTGCTGGTTTCTGAAAAGAAATGGAACTTTGGGTTCAGCCCCGAGATCGGAATCTTAATTCCCTTTGGAATTTCCGATTGGTCGGCCATGATCAATGCGAAATACCATTATGCCATTTACAATACCTCAAAATTTGATGCCAATAATATTGGATATTGGAATGTGGGTATAGGGATCACCTATACGCCGTACTTCTAAATAATATGGATTCGAACCGGTTATGACCTGATTTTGTCGAGTAGCCGGTTCAATTCTTCGGCCTCGTCGTCACTGAGTTTATTTATCTCAGCAAATAACCTATCCAATACATCGGAAACCTCATTCACCAGCTCAAGCCCTTTTTCGGTGATGATTATATCCACCTGCCTCCTGTTGTCGGGGCAAATGTGTCGCTCCACCAGGTTTTTGGTCCTTAATTTTTCAACTAAACGGGAAGTATTGGACATTTTATCAATCATACGTTCAGTCAATAGTTTTAATGGGGCGGTGTTGGGATACTGACCTTTGAGGATACGAAGAATATTAAACTGCTGAATGGAAATACCATATGGTTTTATCACCTGGTTTTGTCGAGCATTGAGCCATACAGAAGTGAAGTTTATATTAATTACCGCTTTAATAAACGGGTCTTTGAAAGTTTTTTGACGAATCTCTTCTTCAAGCTTCATAGAATGTTGGGTTATTGATCAACTGTAATAATTGTCGAAACAAATATAACAATTATATAACGCTATTTTCATATATTTTATGCAATTGTTTCGTAAAAAAGTTAAATTATACGCAAGATTTTAGAATATCTCAGCAGGTAATAATCATGAATCATATTCTAAAAAGACGGAAACAGAGGCTGATCATTTTAAACAATCCATATTTGAAACATTAATACTGTTTTCAGTATTTCATATTTAGAATATATTGTTATATTTTTTAAGAACGTATAAATAAACTAAAACGCTATTTATGGCTGAAAAAGTAGTGGGATATCCAGGTGTTTCCAATGGAAAGGAAGTCTTCTTAACCGGACACGCCTTTCGAAAGAACAGGTTGAAAAACCTACGCCCCGGACAAAGCAGACTGACCAATTTAAGACATATGATTCGTCGCTTTCGGCTTCGCCCCATGAAGCAGGTGAAAGTTGAAGTCTTTTTAAATGGTCAAAAGCATCATGTAAAAACGAATGAACTGGGGTACTTTACCTGTCAGGTACAACAGCCATATACCGTGAGCGGTTGGTATGATTATGAATTGTGTTTTGAAGGCAAAAAGGGCAGCAACCGGGCAAAAGGTGAGTATTATGTAGCCTCGGATCACGAAACAGCTGTAATTTCCGATATTGATGATACACTTTTGGTATCGCACTCTACAAAGCTACTGAAAAAAATTAATCTGCTGGCTTTTAGAAATGCCCATACTCGAAAGCCAATCCCACTTATCAAACACTGGTACAATCATATCAGCGACCTTAATGACTACGAAATGCCGCAGGATTTTTTCTATGTATCCAATAGTGAGTGGAACCTTTACGATTTTTTGAAAGACTTTTTTCAACTTAACAATATTCCAAAAGGAGTATTTTTTCTGCGTACCCTTAAAAAAGGACTTCGAGACCTGGCACGTTCGGGAAGTGCGGGAAGTAATCACAAAGAAGATACGATATCATGGTTATTTGAGTTTTTCCCCAAAAAGAACTTCATTCTCGTAGGTGATAATGGACAGAAAGACCTGGATATTTATCATGAATTCTGCACCAAATATGCGGATCGCGTAAAAGGAGTAATGATCAGAAAACTATCGCATGTGAAAAAAGACCACAAAATGGAAATGGTGGAAAATGAGCTCAAAGACCTTGGGATTCCACTCAAGTTTTTTCATTAATGTTTATTACACCACCTGAACCGTTTCAGTTTAACCCACTTAAACATCATTTGGCATTCGTCAAATCCTTTATAAGCCACCATCGCGAAAAAAACACAGCGCCCGAGGATTTGGCCGACAGGCTTGCAGCGCTTGGCGCGAATTACACGGATATGTATTGCGGCGGATTGGGTGTTTCTCAACTTTGCCTGGAAATGAAAGAAGAACTACTGAAGATCGGGGCATACGGGCATCAGAAATATCGTGCCTGGCTGTTTGATGATGACAGCGAATATAAAGAGCTGAGATTGAGCGATGGCTCATGCTGGACATTGCGATGGGGCCAAAGAGCTGAGATTGAGCGATGGCTCATGCTGGACATTGCGATGGGGCCATACCGGCCACTACATTCATTTTCATCCTTCCAGAGCATCCGATTTGGTGAAGCGCTTAAAGTCCAATGCCATAAAGGCAGCTATTCTTTATCAGGTTTGTTTTCCCCATATGAAGACCGACCTGAAACTCATAAACCATATGCGGGAACAATATCTTAAACTATCACCCGTAAAGTTTACCAACGCCTTTTTTGAGGCCAATGCTTTTTTGAAGTGTTGATAATGATATGGGTAGATCTAACGAGATGCAAAAGAAAGTTCAGCTTTTAGTCTAATACACCAAAGAATAGTGGGAACTATTGGGCTGAAGCACTTGTTTCTTATCAATATTAGCATGAAATTCGCTGCATCAATACGTTAGCAGTCTGGAGGCAGCTTCACATAATTTTTATTGTATTACTAAGTAAACTGATAAAATGTCAAGAGTATTTAATTTTTCTGCCGGACCGGCAGCTTTACCAACAGCCGTACTGGAAAAAGCACAAAAAGAAATGGTCGACTACCGCGGTGCCGGAGTGTCGGTAATGGAGATGAGTCACCGTTCAAAGGAGTTTAAGTCAATATTTGACGAGACAGGCAACAGGTTGAGAAAGTTAATGGCAGTGCCGGATAATTATGAGGCGCTTTTTTTGCAGGGAGGCGCTTCCTCGCAATTTGGGATGGTACCGCTGAATTTGATTGGCCTGACCGGAAAAGCGGACTATGTGAACACCGGCGCCTGGTCCAAAAAGGCCATTGCCGAAGCCAACAGGTATGGCAAAGTTAATGTAGTGGCTTCTTCTGAAGATCAGACATTCACCTATATTCCCGAGCTATCTGCCAGCATGTTTGACCCCGAAGCCTCATATGTCCATATTACCACCAATAATACCATCTATGGAACCGTATTCCCGAAACTGCCGGAAGTAGGCAATATCCCATTGGTAGCTGATATGTCATCCGACATTCTAAGCAAACCCTACGATGTGGGCAAATTTGGGATCATTTATGCCGGGGCACAGAAAAACATCGGGCCCGCCGGTCTTACCATTGTTATAATACAAAAAGACCTGCTAGGCCATGCGCTGGATATCACACCTAAAATGTTCAATTATCAAACGCACGCCGATGCGGGTTCCATGTTTAATACACCACCCTGTTTTGCCATCTACATGGCCGGATTGGTTTTCGAATGGCTGGAAGAAAGAGGTGGAGTTGAAGCAATGGAAGAAATAAACCGCCGAAAAGCCAAAAAATTGTACGACTACATTGATCAGTCGGAAATGTTTGATGCACCGGTAAAAGGAAATGATCGCTCAATTATGAACGTACCCTTTGTAACGGGTGATGAACAGCTGGACGCCAGGTTTATCGAAGAAGCCGCTGTGGCAGGGTTCAAAACACTGAAAGGCCACCGTTCCGTTGGAGGTATGCGCGCATCAATCTATAATGCCATGCCGGAAGAAGGAGTAGATGCACTAGTTCGGTTTATGGAACAATTTGAAAAAGCGAATTCATAACCAGGACTTGAAATATGTTCAAAATCCAAACCTTAAACAAGATCTCGACCATCGGGCTGGAGCAATTCCACTTTGAAAATTACGAAATTGCATCGGAGTTCACTGCCCCCGATGCCATATTGTTAAGAAGTGCAGATATGCACGAGATGGATTTGTCAGAAAACATAAAGGCGATTGCGCGGGCCGGTGCAGGTATAAACAATATTCCTATTGATAAATGTACGGAAAAAGGTATAGTCGTTTTTAATACTCCGGGCGCCAATGCCAATGCGGTTAAAGAACTGGCAATATGCGGGATGCTTCTATCGTCGCGTAAAATACTGCAGGGAGCGGAATGGACTAAAAACTATACCGGTACTGATCTTACCGGTGATGTCGAAAAAAACAAATCCAGTTTCAAAGGGCCCGAATTAATGGGTAAGACCCTTGGGGTCATTGGCCTTGGCGCCATCGGAATGCTTACGGCCAACGCTGCTGAGGCCCTGGGCATGCGAGTGGTGGGGTTTGATCCGTACATCTCCATAGACAGTGCATGGAAGCTTTCAAAAAATGTTGAACGCGCCATCAGTCTGGATGCGCTTTTAAGCCAGGCTGACTACCTTTCGCTTCATGTACCTCTGGCAAAAAACACAAAAGAATTTATGAACGCGGATCGATTCCGTGTTATGAAAGATGGTGTCCGTCTGATCAATTTTGCTCGCGGTGGTTTAATGCACAAAGGAGATCTGATCCAGGCTTTGGATAATGGTAAAATATCCTGCTTTGTCACAGATTTTCCGGATGACGCCCTGCAGGGGCATGATAAAGTAATTGCCCTTCCGCATTTGGGCGCTTCCACTCCAGAGTCGGAAGACAACTGCGCCGTAATGGCCGTTAATCAATTGAAAGATTACCTGGAAAATGGCAATATTCGTAATTCAGTTAACTTTCCGGAATCTGTTATGCCCAGAAATGGCGGTACAAGGCTGATCATTGCCAATAAGAATATCCCAAAAATGGTGGGGCAGATCACCAATGTGCTTGCCGAGCGCGATATCAATATTTCTGACATGCTTAATAAACATCACGGCGATTTGGCTTATAATATCATTGATATTGACGATACTATTGCCATTGATGATATTGATAAAATTAAAGAAATAGAAGGCGTGATCATGGTTCGCCTCATCGTATAACTGTTTGAATATAAC
>DNTA01000088.1 GCA_003500135.1 Cytophagales bacterium
AAAGCGCTGAACTGGACCAACAATTATCTGGTCGATGCAGATCATATTACATTTGATAGTGTAGAAGGCTTTCTCCATTCTTCCGATTTTTTTACCATAGATGTAGCAAGCCATCTCGGTGTAAAACCTCCTGAAAAAGAAAGAGAACAATTCATAAATGCCCATCAACATTTAATTGGAATACGCTACATTGACGGAATACATGAGCCCTTTAAGATAACTCAGGCCGACATTGAATCAGCGGCTGATAACTTTTTGGTAGCCGTACAGGAAGCGAAAAAAACCTTTGACCTGATCCAGTCAGCAAAGGGCGATACCTACTTTTCCATTGAGGTATCCATGGATGAGGTTGAAGCCCCGCAAACACCACTTCAGCTTTATCTGATTTTATATATGCTTTCTGAATTTGGGGTTAGGGTCAACACCATTGCACCTAAGTTCAGTGGTAAATTCAACAAAGGAGTGGACTATGTGGGTGATCTGGAGGCTTTTGAAAAAGAATTTGAGCAGGATGTGTTGGTATTAAATTATGCTAAAAAACATATGAATTTCAGCCAGGCCCTAAAGCTCAGTGTACACTCCGGGAGTGATAAATTTTCGCTGTATCCCATTATTAATAAGCTTATCAAAAAACATGATGCAGGTTTACACCTAAAAACTGCGGGAACTACCTGGCTGGAAGAGTTGATCGGACTCTCCGGATCCGAAGGAACAGGGTTGACCATGGCAAAGGAAATTTATAAAAAGGCGCTTGACCGGTATGATGAATTGACGAAACCCTATGCCATGGCGCTGGATATTGACAAAGGGAAATTATTATCTCCACATGAAGTAGATGCATTTACCGGGGAACATTTTGCCAGAATAATCCGCCATAACCGAAGGGATGAAAAATTCAATCCACATGTCAGGCAGCTTTTGCATACTTCATATAAAATAGCCGCTGAATTTGGTGGGGCATTTACTTCCGAACTGACCAGGCACCGTGCGAATATTGAAAAGCACGTTATGGAGAATATTTATGAACGACACATGCTACCCCTGTTTCAGGATTGACTTTTATTTCAAAATTTGAGGATTGGTAAAGGTTTGTAAGGTTTACTCAAAGCTGGAAAAATCAGATTTGGAGGCGTAAGTATATTTTCATAAAAAAGACTGCCCAACCGAGCAGTCTTCCAAACAAAAACACATTCCCCAATCATCTACAGTTACCTACTCGCCATAAATCTGCTGGATCGTACCATACGTATAAAGTCACCGCGATAGCCGTAAGGGTCATCGCCAATGGCATTGCTGGCCAGCTGTATGCTGAGGTCCATATCGCTGGTACCCTTGAAGTCACTTTTACGAAGCCACATGCCATAGCTGGCTACTGCCGCTGAGAAACGGAAGTTGTCGCTGGTAGAATCAGGGTTAAGGGCTTTTCCTTGTACCGTTCGGGTCAATAGCTGGCTTTTGTCTCCATCGGGTTTTTTGTAGCGCAACTTAACCGTCAGCCACTCCGCGGTATTGGCATTTCCTTTATCGGTTTTTATTTTCTGGTATTTCAACTCGTCCACATCCTTCAGGAATCCTTCTATAGGGCCATCTTTAGGAATGATCTGGTACAATGCGGTTACCGTATGTCCGGCGCCCAATTCACCTGCATCTTTTTTATCATTGTTAAAATCTTCGGCCTCCAGTTTTCTGTTTTCATATCCGATCAACCGGTATCCGGCTACTTTTTCGGGGTTGAACTCCACTTGTATCTTCACATCTTTAGCAATGGTGAACATGGTACCGCCAAACTCATGGACAAAAACTTTCTCCGCCTCGGCAATATCATCAATGTAGGCGTAGTTTCCATTGCCTTTGTCGGCCAGGATTTCCAGTTTATCATCTTTGTAATTGCCCATGCCGAAGCCCAGTACAGTAAGGAAGACGCCATCATTACGCTTTTCTTCAATCATGCGTTCAAGTGACCCATTGCTGCTTTGTCCCACGTTGAAGTCCCCATCAGTTGCAAGGATCACACGGTTATTGCCTCCTTCGATGTAGTGGTCCAGCGCGGTTTTGTAGGCCAGTTGAATGCCTGCCCCACCTGCTGTTGACCCCCCGGCATTCAATTGATCCAGCGCTTTTACGATCGTCTTTTTATCCGAACCTTTTGTAGATTCCAGTACCAGGCCTGCGGCTCCGGCATAAACAACGATGGCCACACGATCTTCGGGGCGCAACTCGTCTACCAACATTTTAAATGATGATTTTAATAGCGGCAATTTGTTATAATCGCTCATCGAGCCGCTTACGTCGATTAGAAATACGAGATTAGATGCCGGGATGTCCTGTTTGGGAATCCTTTTGCCTTGTAAGCCGACATGTAACAAATAATGGCCTTCCTGCCAGGGGCAATCCGACATTTCCGTTGTGATGCTGAATGGCGCTTCACCGGTAGGCTGCGGGTAGTCATAGTGAAAATAGTTCACCATTTCCTCTATCCGCACGGCATCTATAGGGGGCTTGCTGCCATTGCTGATATATCGTCGCACGTTACTGTAAGATGCGGCATCTACATCAATGGAAAAGGTAGATAAAGGCTGATGCTGCGGGCGGTGAAACTGGTTTTCGTGTATGGTGGCGTAATCTTCCGTATTATGTACCACCACCTGGTCTGCCAATGCCGGTGCATAAGCCATGTCGTATACCTTGTATTCCGCCATTTCTTTTTTACTTCGAAAAACGCTTTTGACCGCACCTGTTATCTGACGTATTTTATTTGAATCGTGACCGGCTACAACAATTTCTTCCAGCTGCTTAACATCTGCAACCAATGTTACATCAATCCTCGTTTTAGTACCGACCTGGACTTCTTCCGTTTGAAAACCGATATAACTAAATAGCAAAATTGCCTGATCATTCCCCACTTTAATTTCGTAGTATCCTTTTACATTGGTCACTGTGCCGTCACTGGCGCCTTTGACCAATACATTCACGCCAGGTAATCCGGCTCCTTGTTCATCAATCACATATCCGTGTATAGTACGGCTTCCTTTTGGTGAAATAAAGCTGGCCATAACCAGGGCCGCTATCATTACAATCATCATCTTTTTCATTGCTCTATTCATTTAGTGTTCGTGAGTAGGATGCTGGAGCAGAAAAGATTCCATAAAATTTTTTCACATTTTTTTGTCAACCGTCAAAAAAGTTGAATCTTTCTCGTGTAATCGGGTTTTTCCATGTTTTCATTCAGGCCCAAAAAAGCGGACAATAACGATAAAGCCTTGCTGGAACTATATCGCAGCTCGGGCGATCAGCAGCATCTTTCCGGGCTGTATGAACGCTATATGCATTTGGTCTATGGAGTATGCCTGAAGTATTTACAAGACCGGGAGCAGGCCAAAGATGCCGTTATGCAGATTTATGAAAAACTGGTGGAGGAAGTGTTGAAGCACGAGATTGAACAGTTCAGAGGCTGGTTATATGTTTTGGCACGAAATCACTGCCTCATGGCCTTGAGAAAGGATAAAAACCAACATTTTATTTCCATTGATACGGAAGAAAATCAATCGGGGATTATGGAAATAGCTAATCCCGTGCATCCTAATGGTGGAGCAGATGAGAAAGAACATGATCTGTTGAGACTCAGGGAATGTATGGAACAGTTGAAGGCCGATCAAAAAGAATGTGTACGACGGTTTTATTTGGAAGAAAAAAGCTATGCGCAGATCCATGAGGAGCTGAAGATGGAATTGAAAAAAGTGAAGAGCCACATACAAAATGGCCGGCGGAACCTGAAAATTTGTATGGAGGAGCAAAAACTCAGAATAGGAGGGAAAGATGCGAAATAGCTGGCAAAACATACTTGACTATCTGAGAGGCCGATTGACTTCCAAAGAAACCCATAAGGTAGAGCGCGATGCGCTGGATGATCCGTTCTTGTCAGATGCATTGGAAGGATTGGAGGATCACGATTCCAGGCTGATTGAAAAGGATCTGGCGGAGTTGAAAGGTCGCCTGCAGCAAAGGTCTGAAAAAAGAATTTACTGGCCTGCTATTGCGGCAGCTGTCGCTCTTCTGATCACAAGCGGATTAGTATGGTTTTTTTGGCCGGAAATGGATAAGCCGGATAGCGTGGCCACAACTGAGCAGGTAGAGGAGTTTAGAGATGCAGATACTATTTCGGGGGCTCCCTTAGAGGCAAAACAGCAGTATGACACGACAATGGAACAACAAAATATTGCGTTGGCGGACAAACCCGAAAAGGAAGTAAATGATCAACCAATTAGCCCGAGACAGGGAAAATCAATTAAAGAAGAATCAGAGGAGGAGTTGGCCTACCTGGATTTAGAAATAGTGGAACTATGGACTGAACCTATGGAGTCACCGGAAGATGATATTGAAGGAAAAATTCCGGAAGTGGAACCTCTTGCACTTAATGACCTTACTGATAAGGATGAAACCAGAAGCAAAAAAATGGCGAAAAATGAAATGACTGGCGCTGCTTCTGAAGCAGTGATGATGGAAGAAGCGGAGATCTCTGCACCAAAAGCGAAAGCTGGAAGAAGTGAATTGACGGCATCAGCTTCAGAAGTTGTGGAACCTACAGAAATAAGTGGGGTGGTATTGAGCTCTGATGATGGCGCTCCTATTCCTGGCGTAAATGTAATTTTAAAGGGAAAAAGTACCGGTACGATGACCGACATCAACGGTCAGTTTGAAATAGATATTCCGAAAAACACGGATAATCCTATACTTGTATTTAGTTTCATCGGAATGTCAACAGAGGAGATTGCAATCGATGAAAATGAGAGTTACCTGGAAGTAATGATGGCCGCTGACATTAATGCTTTGTCGGAAGTGGTCGTCACCGGTTATGGTGTGGATTCGAGGGAAAATGCACCTGTAAGAATCGGCCCCAGGCCGGAAGGTGGTTTCCGGGCCCTCAAAAAACATATCAGAGACAGCCAACAATTACCCAAGGGCTTCGAAGAGAAAAAAGGGTTTGTTAAACTTTCATTTTCTATTGACGCTTCGGGAGAAATCGATGACATGATAGTGGAAGCGTACAGTGATGAGCGTTTGATCAACGAAGCCATCCGGCTGGTACGAAGCGGCCCCGAATGGCAGCCCGGAACGGTAGACGGAAATCCACAGACAATGAAAGTGAGTTTAAAGGTGAAGTTTAAAGATAATGAATGATCACTTTCTTTTTTCAATCCTTAAGCATAGGCCTTAATGGACCATTTTAAAAACAGATCGGTAATAATTGCGACCAAACATCGTAAGGAAGCCGCGATTGCGCAGGTATTGGAGGCGCAATTAGGAGTTAAAACCGTAGTTCCAGAACAATTCGATACCGATCAGTTTGGTACTTTTTCAGGGGAGGTGGAGCGAAAAGATGACCCCATTACAACGGCACGAGTGAAATGTATGAAGGCACTGGAGTTATTTGGCGGAGACCTGGTTGTGGCAAGTGAGGGGTCTTTTGGCGCTCATCCCGAAGTACCTATGGTGCAGTCCGATGAAGAATGGATTATGTTGTTGGATCGAAAAAACGGATGGGAAATTGTGGGCAGGGCCCTCAGTCTGGAAACCAACTTTGCGGGAAGAGCTGTTGCGGAATATGAAGGACTGGAACGTTTTGCACAAGAAGCCGGCTTTCCCGATCACGGTTTGATCCTGCGTGATAAGGAAAATAGTATCGCTCAACTATATAAAGGAATTCAGGATTGGGGTATTTTGCAGGAGATATTTGAAAAAATGAGGAAAGAGCATGGAAGCATTTGGGTCGAAACCGACATGCGTGCTTTGTACAATCCTACCCGAATGAAAGTGATTGGGCAGGCGACTCAGAATCTTGTGGAAAGGATAAAATCACTATGTCCACAGTGCGCAGCGCCGGGCTTTTGGATCCATAATGTTGAAAGGGGACTTCCCTGCGCGCAATGCGGTGCAGCGACCCATGGCATTTCAAGGTTTATTTGGTCCTGTCAACAGTGCGGTCATCATGAAGCTCGACCAAACCCGGATAAAACCGTTGAAGAACCCATGTATTGCTTTCAGTGTAACCCCTAAAACCCAAACCATCTTGGTAATATCAAAGTAAGTTCAGGGAAATAGGCAATGATGAACAATACTACGATCATGGCGAAAAATAATGGCAACAAGGGTTTAATCACTTTTTGAATGCTTAATCCTGCTACGCTGCAACCGATGAACAGTACAGAACCTACCGGTGGTGTGCAAAGGCCTATGCTCAAGTTCAGCGCCATCATAATACCAAAATGAATGGGATGCATACCCATATCTATTGCGATGGGTAGAAAGATGGGAGTGAAAATCAATACGGCAGGTGTCATATCCATGAAGATCCCAACAAACAACAATATAAGATTGATGATAAGAAGAATGACAATAGGGTTATCGCTGACTGACAATAAAGCCGCACTGACAGATTGGGGGATTTCCTCAAATGACATAACCCATGACATACCCATCGAGGTGCCAATCAAAAGCATCACAATGGATGTAGTATTTACAGTACTTAGTAATATTTCCGGCAGATCTTTAACAGTGATTTCCTTGTAAACAAAAGCCAGTATCAAAGTGTATAAAACGGCAATAGCCGATGCCTCTGTGGCCGTAAATATACCCGCGATTATACCTCCGATTACAATGACCAGCAATAACAAACTGGGTATAGCCCTGAGAAATGTTTTGACAGCCACTTTAATCTTCACACTTTCGCCCACCGGATAGTTCTTCTTTTTGGCATAGATTCCTGCAACAATCATGAGTACCAAACCTACGAGTATTCCCGGAATGTAGCCGGCAATGAATAGAGCGGCAATAGACACACCTCCACTGGCCAGGGAGTATACGATCAGAATATTGCTGGGAGGAATAATGAGTCCGGTGGTGGAGGAAGTGATGTTCACGGCGGCCGAATAACCGGGATCATAGCCTTCCTTTTTCATTTTGCCGGTCATAAATCCGCCAATGGCAGAAGCAGCGGCGGCGGCAGATCCTGAAATGGCGCCAAAAAGCATGGCAGCAATAATGTTGACATAGGCCAGACCGCCCGGCAGGCGTCCGACCAGCACTTTTGCCATGTCGATCAAACGGCTGGCAACACCTCCGCGATTCATGAGCTGACCGGCAAATATGAAAAAAGGAATGGCAAGAAGGGCAAAGCTGTCCAGTCCGGTGGCCATGCGTTGGCTCAGTGTGGTAAAAGCCGGAATAGCATCTATGTTGATCAGTAAAGTAAGCAAAGAAGATAAGCCGATACTATAAGCGATCGGAACCCCAATGCCCAAAAAGAATATAAAACTGGTAACCAGCAGCAAAATGTCAATCGTGCTCATGCGGATCTCCTTTCATTTTGTAAAAAGTTCATAATGGAGTACAGACAAATGATCACCCCGCTGATGGGGATGATGATATATACATAGCCCAATGGGATTTGCAGGGCGCTGGAAGTCTGACCGAGGTGAAAGCTAATGAATACCAAGCGGCTACCACCGATCACCAGGGCACTTAAGGAAAATAAAAACACCAATACCTGAATGATTTTATCCAATGCAGGTGACTTTATTAAATCTATAGCCAGGTGAAGCCGCTTTCCGGTGGCATAGGCAGCGCCTAACAACCCTACCCAAATCAACATGAACCTGGCAAGCTCTTCGGTATAACTACTCGGGTTTTCGAATATGAATGTCAAATACCTCGTAGCCACCTGCCAGATCACATTGATCGTCATGATTGCCATCAGAGCGATGAGTACCTTTTCAAGAGCTAAGTCGATATATTTCCTCATAGCGCTTTAGTTTACTTCCTGAATTCTTTTGATGTACGATTGTATTTCGGGGTCGTCCTCATAGGCTTCGTATACAGATTGTACCGATGATTTAAAGGGCGCCTTGTCTGGTCTGATGATTTCTACTCCCGCCTTTTGCACCTCGTCAAGCGCTTCTTTTACACCTTCAGCCCATACCTTGCGTTGATATTCGACTGACTGCCTGGCCGCATCCATCAACCAGCCCCTTTCCTGTTGATTTAAATCTTTCCAGGCATGCGTACTTATAACAAGTACATCCGGGACCATGGAATGCTCATCGAGGCTGTAGTATTGGCATACTTCATAATGTTTGGACGAATAAAACGATGGCGGATTATTTTCAGCGCCATCGACCACTCCTTGTTGTAATGAGGTATACAGTTCACCAAAGGAAATGGGGGTAGGCGACCCTCCCATGGCCTTGATCATGCTAAAAGCAATGGGGCTGTTCATAACCCGAACTTTCATTCCCCGCAGATCGTCCGGTGTGCGAATGGGTTTATCTTTAAAGTAGAAACTACGGGCCCCGGCATCGTAAAAGCATATTCCCCTGATCCAGGCATCCTCTGTTTTGGTAAGCAATTCTTTGCCTATGGGACCATCCAGTACCTTAAAGGCGTGTTCCTGGTCACGAAAAATATAGGGCAACCCCAAAACTTTGTAGGTCGGACTAAAATTTTCCAATACCGCCGATGAGACCTTGGTCATATCCAGGCTGCCGACCTGCAAAAGTTCTACCGCCTCGCGTTCGGTGCCCAGCTGCCCATTTGGATAAATTTTGATGGTCAGTTTTCCCTCCGATATTTCCGTCACTTTTTCAGAGAGGAATTCAAGGCCCAG
>DNTA01000214.1 GCA_003500135.1 Cytophagales bacterium
CAAAAGTGATCTATTTCATTTACGACAAAGATGAAGCAGATAAGTGTATTCCGGTTGAGAAATATTTGAAAAAGAAGGGGTATGAAGTAATAAAGAATGAATTCGAAGGGGACCCGAACCAATTGCGCGATCTACATCGCAAAAACCTGAAGATGTGTGATGCTACGTTAATTTATTATGGGTATCATAACGATAAGTGGATGAGAAGTAAGCTGAACGATATGATGAAATCTTTAGGGATGGGAAGAGATAAGCCGATAAGCCCTAAAGGTATTTTGGTCGATAAAGCATTACAATTTCAGGAAAAATTGGATTTTGGTAAAGATGCTATGGTCTTAACCAGTTCCGGGGAGTTTAACCCGGATGCCATAGAACCCTTTTTGGCCAGGTTAACAAATTAGATGAAAGCGCAGGAAACCTTTATTAACGAATCTACCACCACAACCGAATATCTTATCAATCCCTTTCCGGGGCTTAGACCATTCGGATTTGAGGAAAGTCATCTGTTTTTTGGTCGTGAAGGTCAAAGCGATGAAGTGTTGCTCAATTTAGCAAGGCATAGATTTGTAGCAGTATTAGGTGCATCAGGAGGTGGTAAGTCCTCACTAATGTATTGCGGTCTTATTCCTATTCTCTATGGCGGCTTTATGACCAACGCCGGCTCTGAATGGACAGTCATTACGGTTCGTCCGGGTATTACCCCGCTGGAAAATTTGGCCGAGGCCATCATTGAAAAAGATGAAAATTACAATAATGCTACAACCGAAGAGCTTGAGATTGGAAAATCTATCACCAATACGATCATTCGCAGTAGCTCTATGGGTTTGGTGGATGCCATAAAACAGATCAACGTCAAATCCTCATCGAATATATTCATTCTTATCGACCAGTTTGAAGAGCTGTTTCGATTTATCAAAACCGAGGGTGACGCAAAAGCAAAAAGTGAAGCGGCAGCATTCGTTAATTTATTAATAAAAAGTATTCAACAGAGTGAGGTGCCGGTTTATGTGGCGATGACCATGCGCTCTGACTTCATAGGTGACTGCTCACAATTCCCTGAACTTACGCATATAATCAATAAAAGCCATTATCTCATTCCACAAATGACCCGTGAGCAAATGAGACTGGCAATTGAAGGACCAGTAGCAGTTGGCGGGGGGCAAATAACGAATCGATTGGCCCATCAGCTACTAAACGATATTGGCAATAACCCGGACCAGCTTCCCGTATTGCAGCATGCAATGATGCGTACGTGGGACTACTGGACGAAACACAAAAAGGATAACGAGCCCATTGACCTAAGGCATTACATTGCAATAGGCAAAATTAGCGAGGCACTTTCCCAACACGCTAACGAGGCTTACTCGGAACTTTCAAAGAGGGAAAAAGAAATTTGTGAAATACTATTTAAATGTCTCACCGAGAAAAGCTCTGATAACACTGGTGCGCGCAAGTCAGCACGCGTTAAAGAAATAGCTCATATAGCAGAAGCTTCAGAGCAAGAGGTCACCAATGTTATCGATTGCTTTCGTGCTCCCGGCAGATCTCTTTTAATGCCTTCATCCGATATAGTTCTTCATGGAAACTCTCTTATTGAAATCTCTCATGAGAGTCTTATGCGAATATGGCAGCGCCTGAAAGTATGGGTTGAAGATGAAGCAGAATCGGCCAATATGTATCGAAGGCTTTCAGAGGCGGCTAAAATGCACCAGGTAGGTAAAACAGGCCTTTGGAGACCACCAGATCTTCAATTGGCCATAAACTGGATGAATAAACAAAAACCTACCAGGGTATGGGCAGAAAGGTATAATCAATATTACGAACTGGCTATAAGTTTTCTGGAAAACTCAAGGGAAACTTACGAAAATGAACAGCGCGCAAGGGAACTGATGCAAAGACGTATGCTAAGGCGTACAAGGGCCGTTGCTGTTCTCTTGGGTGTAGCGGCCGTTATATCCATGCTATTTTTCGTTTTTGGATGGGTGCAGAAAATGGAATCGGAAAAGCAGGCGGAATTGGCAACACAAAGTGCTATAGAAGCTGAAAAGCAGGCGAAACTGGCCCGCTCGGCAAAAGCACGCGCTGAGGTTGAAGCTGACAAAGCACGTGAACAAAAAGAAAGAGCTGAAGCAGCCAGAAAAGAAGCTGAGAAAAGTGAAGCGTATGCTTTGGAACAAAAAAGTTTTGCAGAATTAAAAGAACAGGAAGCATTTCAGCAAAAAGAAATTGCCGAGTATCAAAAAGTTGAAGCAGATATAGCAAGGGTATTTGCATTAGAACAGGAACGAATTGCCCGTATTGAACGTGATAAAGCTGATCGGCTGAGGATGCTTTCCATATCTCAATCCATGGCGTTAAAATCCCTGTCGGTAGGTAGTGAAGACCTTCAGGGGCTGTTGGCTCAACAAGCTTACAAGTTTAATGAAGAATATCAGGGCAATAGTTATGATAATTTTATTTATGATGGATTGTATTATGCATTAAAAGGCATTGAAGGAGAGGATTTTAACCGTTTTAAACAGCATAAGGATTTAGTTAGGGCAATAGCTTATGAACCGGATGGCACACAATATTATACCACTGGCAGCGATGGTAAAATATATATGTGGGAAAGTTTCGACAACACCGCCCAGCTTTTGTATAAGCATAACTACATCAATTATGAAATGAAAGTAAGCAAAGACGGCCAGTTCCTAGTAGTTGCCGGGGAAGCGCCTTATGTATTAGTGATAGATTTACTCTCATTTAATTATCAAAAAATTTACGGTCACAACGGCCCGGTTACAGAATTAAAATTTTTACATAATAAAGCGATGTTCCTTTCATATGGAACAAATGACAAAACATTGAGGATCAACGACCTGGAGAATTTCCAAAGCACTGAACTTAAAGTTTTCAACCATAGGGTTACAGCCATGGCAGTCAGTAATGATGATGAGCTTCTTATCTCGGCAAATGAAATGGGACAACTACATTTCTGGAACCTCGATAATATAGGAGAAACCATAAAAGTTATTGATATTACTGAACAACCCATACATGCAATTTCATTTAACCATGGAGGTGATCTACTTGCTATAGGAAATGAAGATGGGGTAGTATTTTTAGCTGACATGGAAAATGGAGTAGAAGGGTTTAAAATATTAAGCGGTTTGTTGGGGCAGGAGTCCAGAGTATCGGAAATTGTATTCAGTAATAACAATGAACTTCTGGCCACCGCCAGTTATGATGGGTCGGTACAGATGTGGATCATGGATCATCTCAATAAGCTACCATTGACCTTCAAAGATCATAATGATTATGTCTGGAGTATAAGTTTTAATCCTTCCGGCAATTATTTATTGACGGGTTCGAGGGATGGCAGTTTAAAGGTCTGGCCTACTCGTGCAACGTTGATGTCTGATAAATTATGTGAAAGATTGGGCAGAAATCTGACAAGAAGGGAATGGGATAGATACGTAGGTGAAGATATTGATTTTAGAAACACTTGTAAATAAACGCATTTAAGCTCAAATGCTCAGGAAAATATTTTTTTGGTCGGTTTTATTTTTTGGAAAGGCTACTTTACTAATTGCTCAAAGTGAATGCTCTCAGCTTATACGTCAGGCTGAAGATAAATTTGAATTAGGGAGGTTATATGAAGTTACCGACTTATTATCTCGTTGCACCAGCAATAGTAACCTTTCCGATGAGGAACGAGTGGAAGCGCTTCGATTACAAACGTTAAGTTACCTATATCTGGATTATTTTGAACAAGCCGATGAGTCCTATCTACAACTACTTAAAACTAATCCACTTTATGAAGTTGATTTGATCAATGATCCAAATGAATTAATAAAGCATCATCAAAAGTTCACAACAAAACCTTTTATTTCTTTCCATGTGATAAAACTAGGTGTTAACAAAAGCTTTTATCAGGAAATAGTAAACCACAGTTTTTCAGGCTTTGAAGAAAGCGAAACTATGCAAAACAAATCAGGCATTAGTATCGCGGCCGGAGTGGAATTTGCCTTGTATAAAGAGCTACATTTAACAGTAGATTTTCAATTTTCGAGATTTACTCATCAGCAATTGGGACGATATTTTAACGATGCAAACAACTTTTATCAACCTGTTTTGAAACAAAATCATACCTTTTTAGAATTCCCGATAGCTTTAAAATATATCGTTCCGGTTAAAAAACGTTGGTCACCATATATTTTAGCTGGGATAATACCAGCCACATTACTAAATGCCAGTGCAACAAATGTAACTAGAACAGTAAACCAGGGCGGGGATGCATTTTCGAACGAAGTGGCTGACATAGGTGAGTTAAACGAGCTAAGGGTAAAAAATAATTTCTCTTACTTCGCCGGACTTGGCGTGCAGTATATGATCGGTAAAAATTACCTCACATTTGAATTGCGGTATGCAAGGGGAATGAAGAACCTGGTTGATGAAAATAGCAGGTACAAATGGGTATCGGAGGATACTGAAAATCGTCAGTACCATTTTCCATTAAATTTTGTAGACGATGATTTCCTGATCGATTATGCTTCGTTTACTATAGGTTTTATCAAGCCTATGTATTATCCAAGAAAAATTAAAAAGAAGTGATTGATGAAGACAATAGTGGGATTTTTTAAATTATATCTGCGGAATCCGGTAACACTATTACATGTGCTCGTACCCTTTTTCTTAGCTTCCTGCTATGATGAAAATGATTTGGTAAAACAAAGCGAGGTAACTTTCATAAAAACCTATGGTGGTGTCGGGGTTGATGTTATGAACGATTTGATTCAATCGTCTGATGGAGGTTATGTATTGGCTGGTTATAGTACGTCATTTTCCAATGGTGGCAAAGATTGGTTCATCGTAAAAACCGATGGTTCAGGCAATCAACTATGGCAAACAAATATAGGAGGGATCGGTGATGATGAGGCAAGGGCCATTGTAGAAAGCAATGGGAACTATGCAGTTACAGGTTTCCTTTCGGATGGTTCCGGCGACCAACTTGCTTCAGTTGCAATTATCTCAGGATCAGGCAGTTTGATAGATTCAATTTCTTATAATATTCCAGGTAGAAACTTAAGCCCCAATGATATTTTTCACTTTTCTTATGGTGGCTATATGGTTGTGGGATCATTTTCTGGTGGTCAAAGTAGTTTTTTAATCGATTTAGACGAAAGCCTTGGTTTTAGAAGGGATAGTGTTGAAATCCTCGGGGCTACAGATACCTATAATGGCACTTTTATCGGTCAACGCGTATTCGAAACCTCTGACCCCGACAAAGTAGTTGTGATCAGCACATCGGGTTTCCGAGATGACCCGGTGAATTTGCAATCTACTAATATTACCATTGAAGAATATTTTGTAAATGGAATTGGACTGAAGGGAAATGGTAAATCTTTCGGCGATACCAACAGCAACATTGCAAATTCAGGAGGTCAGCTGTTTGATGAAGGTTACATTTTATGCGGTAGTACTATTAATAATGGAGTGGCTTACCCCACTTTAGTCAGGTCAAGACCGGCATCCAGTCAATTTGAAGAGCTTTGGAGCAAAGTATTTTTGGAAAATCCGGGTGAGAATATTTTGGATGTATCCCTTGCTTCCGATGGAGGGTATTTATTAGCTACCTCAAGGGAAATACCCAATTACGGCAGTGATATCGGCTTGATCAAAACGGATGTAAATGGGAATATTGTTTGGCAAAACTTTTTTGGTAGTTCTCTTGACGATACAGGAATAGAGGTAATTGAATTAGAAGGAGGGCAAATATTAATTGGTGGCGTAATTGGCTTTGATATTGGTTCAGAAGAAGGTGGAAATCTTAAAATGTGCCTGATAAAGACAAACAAATTTGGTGAATTAAAACCCTAGTTTAATTAGATGCGGAAATTTTTACTTTTTGTAATAGTATCATTTTTTAACCTGGCGCTGGGATTTGCCGATGTTTCCGTTACACCAGCCTCAGGTGGAACTGATCAATGTGCCGGTAACGGGTTTGTAACAATTGGCAACATAATTATTGCTGAAACAGCCGTAACTGAGTTCGGATCAACATCTACGATTGATCTGGTTCTCCCAACAGGATTTGTTTACAATACAGCGGCGCCAATTACGGTTAATGCCACAGGTACAGATATATCCATTGCTTCAAGTACATTCACAGATGCTTCACGGTTCAGAATAGAAGCTACAATATCGGGCACTTCTGACCTTAATGACATTACTATATCGGGCATTGAAATTCAGGCTATTACACCTGCTTCAAGTGGAAATATATTGATCCAGGAAAATGCAAATAATTTTTTAGGGCTCGATGGTTCCAATGGTGGCAATTTATCAAGCGTCGATTTTCCTGTAATAACTAAAAACCCCAGTGATAAAGAGTTTTGTGAAGGTGAAAGCGCCAGTTTTTCAATAATTGCAAGCGGTACACTTCTCACTTACCAGTGGCAAAGAGATGACGGAGGGGGATTTACTGATATAGATGGAATTACGGATGGGGGTGTTTATACCAATTTTACCACCAATACTTTAAATATCTCTGATGTATCCGGACTACATGGTTTCGAATATCGATGTGTAGTAACAGAAAACGGAGCAAGTTGTAATGTTAATACAAGCTCAGGCCTTTTGACAGTAAACGCCTTGCCCTCCACAACGCTGGCAGTGACCGGACAAGATACGTATTTATGTTATAATGGCAGCACATCGATAGAAGTAGCCATGAGCGAGGTAGGGGTAAATTACCAACTCAAATCAGGAGCATCTAACATCGGATCACCGGTAGCTAGTTTAGGAGGCACGATAGGATTACCAACCGGTGCACTGACCGCCACGACAACTTTTACGGTGGAAGCGATCAACGGCACATCAGGCTGTAGCGTAACGTTGACAGACGATGCGACGGTGAATGTGAATGGAAACATTATCCTGGCAGTATCAACACTGGATAATAATATCTGTGTTGGAGAAAGTGTTGACTTATTGAGTTCGGTTTCCGGCGGAAGTGGAAGTTTTGATTATTCCTGGACACCAAATACGGAATTAGTTAATGAAAATACCCCAACAGCCACATATTCACCTGTCAACCCTAAAACTGAAACTTTCACTTTATTGGTAACAGATGCTGATCCCAATTATTCAAGTTGCACAGCTTCTGATAACATTGACATAATCTCTAATCCATTACCTAATGTTGTTGCAACGCCTGCAAGTGAAACAATTTGTAGTGGTGGTACAACTTCGATATCATTATCTACTACAAATGGAGTGGCACCCACTACATATTCCTGGATTGTTTTTGATAATCCAGCAGGGATTTCTGGAGCAGGATCTGGTACAGGTAATACGATTTCACAAAATCTATTCAGCCCTTCAAATAATATCGAAACACTAACCTACAGAATTACCCCATCAAGTGGGGAAGGTTGTGACGGTATTACAACTGATGTTGTAGTAACAATAAATCCTGAAATTGTATCTTCAATAACAAACAATAGTCCGGAAATATGCTCAGGAAGTCCTGCAAACGTCGATTATAGTACATCAACTGAGAATGGAGATATTTCTGTTCAGGCGAATTATAATGGAGCAACAGGAAGCATAGATTATTCTACAAACACTTCGATAGGTGTTTCAGGCACCATAAACGAAATCATTACGAATAATACGGATAATACCATAACGGTAAGCTATACTTTTACTACTACTGCCAATGGTTGCACTGATATAATTGATGTAGTTGATGTTATGGTCAACCCATCCCCAATCTTTA
>DNTA01000241.1 GCA_003500135.1 Cytophagales bacterium
GTCCTAACAAGTCTAAATGCTAATAAATTACTAAAAGACACTATTCTTCGAAAAGGATTGAATACCTGGGAGTTGGATTTCGAATATGTGGAAATTCTCTACAAAGCCATAATTGAGCATCCATTATACAGACAGTACATGTCCTCAGAAACCTCAAATTTACAAGAGGATAAGATGTTTATAGCGGATCTTTTTTCTGAAGTCATCGCTCCCAACGAAAAGCTATATGAGTACTTTGAAGATAAAAAGCTCACCTGGACAGACGATTATGCTGTAGTGAATACTTTTATCGTTAAACGGATCAAAAAATACAAGGAAAATAAATCTGAGCGTTATTTCCTTCCAGACCTTTTTAAAGACAAGGAAGACCACGATTTTGGTATTCAACTTTTGGAAAAAACCGTATTAAACGAGTCTTTACTCTATGGTGAAGTTGCTAAACGAACTAAGAACTGGGATGCAGACAGACTGGCATTGATTGATGGAATTCTTCTTAAAATGGCAATATGCGAGCTGCAGAATTTTCCTTCGATCCCTGTTAAGGTAACCATCAATGAATATCTTGAAATCGCAAAGGAGTACTCTACGCCTAAAAGTAGTAACTTTATTAATGGTATTTTGGATAAGACGGTTAAGGAATACAAATCTGAAAATTTGTATCCAAAATCAGGAAGAGGCTTAATGTAAATGAACTGAAAATAAGGCCTAAATTAGTGATGGTCAGGGTTGTTAACTTAAAACAAAAAGTTTTTAATCCCTAAAATTATTACTACTTTTAAACCATAAAACGAAATCTACTTATTAATTAAACACAGTAACGATGAAAAAAGTTATTTTAGGACTTAGCGTCTTATGTATGATTGGCATGACATCCTGCAAGGATAATGCGGCCAGTAAAGTAAAATCAGAAAATGTGGCGATTGCCGCTGAAAGAGATGCAAATGCAGGAAATTTTCCCAGCATCGCATTTAATAAAGAGGTGCATGATTTTGGAATCATCGAAAATGGTACACCGGTAGAAACAACATTTGAGTATACCAATACAGGCAATTCAATGTTGGTGGTAAGTAATATCAAAAGTACCTGTGGTTGCACAGTTCCTTCAAACTGGACGCGAGAGGTAGCTCCTGGAGAGACTGGAACTTTTACTGTGAAATTCAATGGAAAAGGTAATGGTAATAAGGTGTCAAAAACAGTTACCTTAACTACCAATACTGAAAAGGGTAAAGAGGCTGTAAAGATTACTGCGTTTGTTGAAAAAGATCCGAATGCTGCAACAAAGGCAACACCGGCCAATACAGGCGCTTCTACGAGTGCCGTGCAAGGAGGGCCAGTCATCCAAACAACAAGTACTCAACCAGGACACGAAGGTCATAACCATAATTAATTCATGGATCAACTCAATACGTTCTTACCTTTTATAGCGATGTTTGCGGTGGTGTATTTTTTTATGATCGCACCCCAAATGAAAAGGGCAAAACAGGAAAAAAAGTTTGCTGCCGAGTTAAAAAAAGGTGACCGGATCATTACCAAAAGTGGTATGCATGGCAAGGTCATGGATCTGAATGATAAAGATAATAGCTGTGTGATCGAAACCATGGCGGGGAAGATCAAATTTGATCGGTCTGCCATATCCATGGAAATGAGTAAAAAGCTCAATGCACCGGTACCAGCAAAAAAATAAGTAAAGCCGCTTTCGAGCGGCTTTTTTATGACCTGTATTTCTCGTTGAGGCCTACTCCTGCCATAATCATTGGGACAATTTTATTTAACCTGGTTTGTTTTGTTTGATCTCGTTTGGCGCTATCAATATATTCACAATACTCTTTTTGTTTAAATGGACTCAGATCAATAAACCTTGTTTTAAAGCCTTGGTCCGAGTTGAGCATATCATTCAGAAGTTCAGGAACCTGCAATTGATCGGTTCCCTGATTTTTTATTGTTAGTCTCTTTCCCTGTTTTTCAAGATCAATCGCTTCGGACACATAAAATTCCACTAGGGCCTTGTCTGGAATGTCAATAGTTGTAAAGCGCATTTGACGCAGGGCTTTTGTTTTTTCTTTCTGAGCATTGATTAGTACCCTAGCCGGGTCAGACAAAAAAACACCATTGTAGAACCAAATTCCATAGTGCCATTTAAAGGCTCCAAGGCCAATAACATTTTTTTGATTCAGTGTATATACTGGCATATTCCATTTGATGGTTGGTACCATTTCAGTTCTTTCCAGAATAGCAGCAATGAGAGATAAACCTTCGGACCATTGAGGATATTGATCGATGTATTCTTCAACCGTACTTATGTCACTCATTACGCTTGATATTTCTCTGCTGTTATTTCAGCGATCTTACATATGACCTCTGTTGCTTTGACCATGCTTTCGACTGGAACATATTCGTATCGACCATGGAAATTGTGACCTCCTGCGAAAATGTTGGGGCAGGGAAGGCCCATGTAAGAAAGTTGAGAACCGTCTGTTCCTCCTCGTATGGGCTTAATAATGGGATGTATCCCCAGAGACTTCATGGCTTCTTCGGCAATATCTACAATATGGATTACTGGTTCTACCATTTCCTTCATATTGTAGTACTGGTCTTTTATCTCAACAGAATAGAGATCAGAGGCATATTTAGAGTTTAATTCATCGGCCAGAATTCTAAAAAGCCTTTTTCTGGATTCAAACTTTTGTTTGTCATGATCTCTTATGATATAATGTAATGTGGTTTCTTCAACTTTTCCTTCGGTAGCATTCAGGTGGAAAAAGCCTTCGTATCCATCTGTTTTTTCGGGAACTTCCTGTGATGGTAGTCCCTGGATGAATTCACAGGCATAATACATGGAATTGATCATCTTTCCTTTAGCGTATCCCGGATGTACAATTTTACCCTTTATTTTAACAGTGGCTGCTGCAGCGTTAAAGTTCTCGTATTCCAATTCTCCTATCTGGCTTCCGTCCATAGTATAGGCCCACTCAGCATTAAACTTTTGCACATCAAATTTATGTGCGCCACGACCAATCTCTTCATCCGGTGTAAACCCCACTCTTATAGGGCCGTGTTTTATTTCGGGGTGCTTGATGAGAAATTCCATTGCCGAAACAATTTCTGTGATGCCTGCCTTGTCATCAGCACCGAGTAGCGTGGTGCCATCTGTAGTGATGAGCGTTTGTCCTTTGTAGAGTAACAGGTCTTCAAAATAACTTGGCGAAAGAATAATATTCTCCTTTTTATTGAGGACGATATCGCCACCATCATAATTACTTATGATCTGGGGTTGTACATTTTTCCCGCTAAAATCGGGAGAGGTGTCAAAATGCGCTATAAAACCTATAACAGGAACATGATAGTCAACGTTAGAAGGAAGAGTGGCCATGATGTACGCATTTTCGTCAATACTCACATCCTCCATGCCAATTTGTTTAAGCTCTTCGTAAAGTTTGTTAGCTAAATCCCACTGTTTTTTTGTGCTGGGTGTACTGCTGGATTTTGAATCTGATTCTGTGTCAATAGTAACATAGCTTATAAAGCGATCGATAATGTGTTGCATTTTTTGTTTTTTTCAAAGTTAAAAATTGGAATGTTACTTTAATTCATTGAAAGCGATTATTGTGCATACATTTTCTATTTTTAGGATTGAATTTGCTCTGTAAACTCTTGACAAGAGTCTTTGCCTTCATAAATGAACTGCGATTATGAATAACCTTATCCTGAAATTATACCCTCAGAGATTCCTACTTTTATTGATCATTCTGTTATTAATTCTATTTGGGTCTCTCGTTTTCCCGAGAAACTGGTTTGAGGATCTCATTTCACCCATTCTCCTAATAATTAATCTCATGGCGGGAATCATTCTTACTTATAAAAAGCCCAGACTCATGAGATTTCTAATTGGTTTGGTGGCTTTAAATGTGCTTATTCTTTTCAGTGACACAGTGAATTATAATTTAGGCATTAATATTAAGGTTGTTAAACTTGTTTCATATTTTATTTTCTATGGGATTGTGACCTTTGAAATTATTCAACAGGTGGCCAATGCTCGTATGGTTGAAAAAAATGTGATCATCGGATTGATTTGTGGTTATTTGGCTCTTGGACTCCTGTCCTTCTTTTTATTTTTCGTGATCGAGCTGGTAGAACCAAACTCCTTTAGTAGTATTGTATTTCAGGAGGTAGGGGACAATGAGTTGCCAACCCAACGCTTACTATATTTCAGCTTTGTAACACTATTAACCATTGGGTATGGTGAGGTCGTCCCCGTTTCTGAAATTGCGCAAAAGGCTGCGATTCTTGTGGCTCTTATAGGTCAGTTCTATATTGTTATTCTTATGGCAATCGTTGTTGGCAAGTATATAAACCAATTTCAACACGATTCATAGCTAAAAAACCTCCCTGTTTGGGGAGGCTTCTATCGTATAATTTTTTAAACTTAATTCTATTGTTTAAAAGCAATGACAGGTCTTTTGGCATGATTGACAACATCCTCGGTAATACTACCTCCAAAGAATAAATTCAAACCGGTTCTTCCGTGTGAAATGACTGCAATGGCATCCGCATTGGTTTTAACGGCATATTTCAGTACTCCATCCTCAACTGAGTAATCTGAAACGTACTTGATATGACCTCTCCACTCCGGGTGGCCTGTAAGTTCTAGAAACGCATCTCGACGTTCTTCAATTTCTTCCGTACTCAAAAATCCAATGTTTGGAAGGTTCACATGTAAAAATGTAACCTCACAACCAAGACTTTGCAGGAGGTTTACTGCATTTTTGGAGGCGGCCACGTTATCCTCTTCAAAATCGGTAGCTAAAACCACATTCTTGAAATCGGTGTGGTCTAGTTCCTCTTTAACTACCAAAACGGGAATGTCACTATGTCTTACAACTTTTTCCGTATTTGAACCTGTAAACACACCGTCGTGATCACTGTGCCCTTTGGAACCCATAACAATCAGGTCTGCGTTAATTGATTTGGCCACTTCATCCACTTCTTTTAAAACCTTGTGGTGTTTAATGACAGGAGTAACTGTAAGTCCTTCCAGGTAGTCCTTATCAAGAAATTTCTTGAATTCTTTATCAGCCAACATCAGCATAAAAGCTGTTTCTTCATTTTTTTCATTGGAAGAAGATGAGAAAATAGATTCGGAGAGCTCAAGCATGTGCATGACTGTTAATTCAGCCCCATGCTTGCGTGCCAAAGAGGCCGCAGTTTTAAGAGCATATTCCGAATACTTTGAAAAATCAACTGGTATAATGATTCTTTTCATGATAGTAGGTTTTTATTACATTCTGAAAATTAGGGATTTTTATTAAGATAAATACTGATATTTAGCATAAAATATGCTTTTCTTTCACTTTGTCTGTGCCTGACTGTTCAAAGAAACTCTATACCTTCAACTGGCTGGAAATAATAATTAATCCTGTTAGAGCAGCGAATAGTAAAACGGAAATAGAATTCCGGTGACCTCAAAGCATTCTCTTCGTTAGGGTTATAAGTGCGTTAAAGACTCCATTTTGTTAGATGATAACTGTTTCTTGTGACTCCTAAAGGCATTAGTTGCCGAGATAAACCTGTCTGGCTAATCGTGAATTACCATGATTGGAACGGGGCTGTTAAAGGTTTGTTTTAAAGTGACGCTGCCACTAAAGAAACGGTCAATAACATTTTTTTTAGTTCGCAATAAACACAAAAGGTCAGTGTCATTGTTTTGAATATGAACATTTAAATGTTGATTCAAGTCGCCATCCCCGTTTTTATGAGTGAATTTAGGGCTTAAGTCTGTTAATGAGGGATAGCGCTGGTCCAGATCAATGGGTCCGTTCTTAGAAAAGTGTAAAATCTCTAATTCTGACTGATGTGCAGAAACCAATTTGTGGATTGGAGCTAGCGAATTTTCGTTAGTGATTTTAGTATCGCCTACAGCAAATACTACTTTGTCGAGCGACTTAAATTTATAGTCAAGAGGCACAACAATAACAGGGGCGGACGTTTTCGATATAACACCTCCCGCAACGCTTCCCATAAACACTTCTTTGAGACCACTAACACCTTTAGTACCCATTACGATGAGGTCGTAATTTCCCGAGTCTCCCAGGTCTGAGATACGTGAAACGGCATAATTCTTCACTAGTTTTGTCTTAAATACTACATTGGAAGTTTTGCTTTCCATCTCTTTGATCACCGATGAAATCTGATCTTCGGCATTGCGAATTAAAATTCCATCAATAGACTTCATCATGAGTGCCGTTGACTGAGCACCGTATACATGAACTAAAGTAATCTCCAGCATCGAATCTTTAAAAAGGTCTGTTGCATACTGAAGGGCATTTAGTGATGTGTCAGAAAAATCAATTGGGACGAGAATTTTAATCATAATCAAACGTTTTTAACAATCAAACTTGTGTAAGAAAATTGCTTAACACCAAAATTGTAAAGTGCACATTCATACATTATTGTAATTTACGAAATTTTTCCGATATCTTAAAAGAAAACATTTGCGTAATTCTACTTTGGAAGTTAAGCATACAAGGATTTTGAACTTTAGGTACTTAGGTCCTTCAGCAAAGGAGTTCTGCCCTGGTACAACGTGGCAGAGAACTGATATTATTGTAAAGTTAAATTATGTTTTTTGAGGGATTTATCTTAACTTTATAAAGTCGTGTGAGTGCTGTGGTTTGTGTGAAAAAGTTCATCATATGAACCATCATCACGAGGACGACGGAACAGAAAATTTCAATCTCAATGAAAATATTAGAAAAAATTTTATTTGCTCAGGATTTTGCATCAACCTCTAAGAATCTTGAGTCTGTGGCTTTGTATTTGGCCAAAACGTTTAATTCAACGATTGTGCCTATTCATGTACTTCCTGATGACATAGTGAATTCCAAGGTCAAGGCTTTGCTGGACGATACGGCTCATAATAGATTAAAGGCAACTTCGGATCATTTCAAGGAGCATGGGATTAAAACAGAGAAGCCTATAATTAAATACGGCGCAGCTCATGATCATATCGTTATGTCAGCATCGGCTGTGAATGCCAATATGATTCTGGTTGGTTCTGGAGAAACACGGGCTAAGGAAAAGTTTAAACTTGGCACAACAACCGAACGCATCATTCAGTTTAGTGAAAAACCGGTAATGGTTATCAAAGAGAATGATTCGCTCGAAGTGAACACCATTCTTTGCCCTGTTGATTTTTCTGATCCTTCAGCACGCGCGTTGCGCAATGCCATAATAATGGCGAGACGTTTTAAAGCTCATCTTATCATTTTAAGCGTTTGTGAGTTACCTGGTTCGTCTTGGTTTGCTTCAAAAGAAGATTTGAAAAAGGAAAACGAAGCACGTTTCGAAAAACATAAAACGGAGTTTGATAAATTCCTTACATCATTCAATCTGAATGATGTGAATTGGTCCAAAGAAGAATTTTGCGGAACACCTGCAGAGGAAATCCTCAAACAGGTGAACAATAATAATGTAGATCTGCTGATTATGGGTACTGCTGGACGTACGGGATTGAACAGGTTGGTGGTAGGTAGTGTTACCGAAAAGGTCATCAGAGAAGTGCCTTGTTCTTTTTTAACCCTTAAATCACAGGATGTGATTAATCTTCATCTTGAAACTGATATCAAAGATTTTGAAACCTTGTTTTCCGCCGGAGAACAACTGGAAAAGGATGGGCTTTATGAGCTGGCCATCGAGCAATATAAAGCCAGTCTGGGTATTAATGTGATGCATGTACCATCTTATAGTGCAATAGCACGATGCTTTGATAAAATTGACAAACCGGAGAAAGCGTCCATGTACCGAAAAAGTGCTAATGAAATAAAGGAGAGAATCTGGTACAGTAAAGTGGAGGAGGAAGTTCGTAAGTTGAGAGGAAGTTAAATCACCAAATCATTAATTTTTGGAAAAAGCGGAAGGAAAAGTTGTTAGCGTAAATGAATCCCTTGTAGGAGTTGAGAACACAAAGGGTGCGGTAATGAATGGAGAAGTGGCTTACATTGTTATTGAAGACGGTAAGCGTTTGAAATCTGAGGTAATCGATGTAAAACCCGGAAAGTTGGTATACCTTCAGGTGTTCGAAGATACCTCGTGGATGAAAATTGGGGATCATGTAGAATTTACTGGTCTGCCACTTGCAGTAAAACTGGGTCCGGGAATTTTAGGATCTGTTACAGATGGTCTTCAAAACCCCTTATATGAGCTGGCAAAAAAAGAGTGGTTTCTCGAACGAGGAATGGTTGTGAAACCATTGAATACTGAGACTAAATGGCACTTTTCACCGCAGGTAAAATTAGGCGATAAAGTGACCGCCGGGAGTGTATTAGGAACTGTACCTGAAAAAATATTTACACACAAAATCTTTGTTCCTTTCTCCATGTTGGATGATTATACCATCACGTCCATTGCTCCAGAGGGTGATTATACCATTGAAAAGACGATTGCAACTGTTGCCAACGATCAGGGTGAAACTTTTGATTTGACAATGGCATTTGAGTGGCCCGTGAAGCAACCCATGCCATTTCATAAAAGATCCGTGCCTGCAGAGACCTTACCAACGGGTATGCGCATTCTGGACGCTTTGTTTCCTATTGCCTATGGTGGTACTGCCTGTAGTCCAGGTCCTTTTGGTGCCGGCAAAACGGTACTGCAGCACAGTATTGCAAAGCATTCCAGAGCTGATGTGGTGATCATTGCAGCTTGTGGGGAACGGGCCGGTGAAGCTGTAGAGGTATTTAAGGATTTCCCTGAACTGATTGATCCGCGAACGGGCAATTCTTTAATGGATCGCACTTATATTGTTGGTAATACTTCTTCTATGCCGGTTGCTGCTCGTGAAGCGTCGGTGTATATGGCCACAGCCGTTGGAGAGTATTACCGCAAACAGGGGTTGAATGTCTTAATTTTAGCAGATTCAACATCGCGATGGGCACAGGCCCTCCGCGAAACTTCTGGAAGAAAAGAAGAAATTCCAGGTCCTGAAGCTTTCCCTATGTATATTTCAACCCTCATATCTGCGTTTTATGACCGTGCGGGTGTTGAAATACTCCCGGATGGTTCAAAAAGTTCGCTCAGTATTATTGGGACAGTATCTCCGGCTGGTGGTAATTTTGATGAGCCGGTGACACAAGCTACCTTATTGAGTACTGGTGCTTTTCTGGGCTTGTCCAGAGCCCTATCAGATGCCAGAAAGTATCCGGCGATAGATCGGATTGATAGCAATTCAAAGTACCCGTCACTAATCGAAAACGAGGAAGTTAATTTTTTGAAAGAGTTGCTGCGCGAAGGAAAATCCATTGCTTCCAACCTCTTGTTAAGGGGCGAACGTGGAATCACAAACGATGCCTATATTATTTATCAGAAGGCCGAGCTGCTGGATGCCGTTTTTCTGCAACAAAATAGCTTTCACGACATCGATGGGGTAACGAATCCTCAGCGTTTGCGGCTAATGTTCGATATGATCAGATACATCATAGAAGCTCCCGTGAATATTGATCTTAAGGATGATATTCGATCTCATTTCAATTTCATACGACAGGCTTTTATTGACTGGAATTATCTTCAAATGGACGATCCAAAATTTGAAAAGCAGAAGGCTAAAATCACGAATCTTGTAAAACAGAAAATAAATGTTAAGGAAAACGTTTGAGCATATT
>DNTA01000045.1 GCA_003500135.1 Cytophagales bacterium
TGCTGCAGAAGCATCAAAACCCACTACCGTCATGATCACACCACTTAATAGTCCTGCTATGGCAAAACCAAACTTCACCATCCACCAATAGATAGCGCCGAATACGCCTTCACGACGCTTACCACTTTTTAGCTCATCCAAATCCATTACATCGGCAGTCATTGACATCATTAAGGTGAATAAACTACCAATGCCGAAAGAGAAGAAGGGAAGTGCAATCATAAAAAGATACGGTTTTCCTGGAACAAAAAGGAACCATAGCATTATATATCCAATAATGGAGATGGCCTGCGAGGCGATAAATGCATTCTTTTTACCCATCATTCTTGACATGCGCGCTACCGTAGGAATCACAACAAAAGTTGTTACCAGAGAGGCGAGACTTCCGAAAAGTGTAGGCCAGACCCCTGCGGCTCCGGCATCACCACTAAATAAATGATATACAATGATGAAGAATGAAAAAGCGGCTATGGTGTTAAAGGCATTGAATATAAAAAAAGTGGAAACACATAGTTTTACAAACTGGGGTATCTTAAAGGCTTCCTTGAAGTTTTTTAATATTTCAAGCAGGCTGCTTCCAATGGTTTTGATATTTAGTGGGGCGTAATTGGCGTGAATAGTCGATTTGCTTTTAAGGAAAATAGCCGGAACCATAGCAAAGAGCATGCATACAATACCAACCCATACAGCCAGTTGCCGGGTGGCCACATCTGCTGAAGGGAACCAACCTTCGTCATACATTACTACCCAAAACCATGGGGCGATTACCCAGGCCCACTGCCCGATCCACTGTGCTACGGCCATAATGCTGGTGCGCTCATGAAAATCACTACTCATTTCGTAGCCCATAGCTACGTAAGGAACGCTAAAAATGGTAAGGCCGAGATAGAACACAAATGACCAAAGCAGAAAGTAGGTGAAATTATAATCGACGCCATTTTCCCTATACAGTTGCCACATGGCCACAAAAGCTATCCCAAGCATGATGGCGCCAATGAAAACGTATTGTCTTCGCCTTCCCCATTTTGACCTGGTATTGTCGGAAATGAATCCCATGATGGGGTCTGTGATTGAGTCGAATACTCTGGGTAGAAAAAACAGGATACCCCACATCCAACCAGGGAACCCCAGGTCCTGGACCAAAACCACCATGAAAATGCTTAAAACTGCAGGAAACATTTGATTGGCCAGCATGCCCACACCAAAGGCAACCTTATGTACAAAGGGGACTTTTTGCGCGGTTATTTGATTACTACTCATTTACGAAGTTAATTTTATGGCTTTACCACCATACCTTTTGCGGCTGGAAGTATCATTGACAAAACAGTTCACCTGTATTCGGTTTTTTAAAAGACGCCCCTACAATTTTCTTTTAAAGTGACAACTATCCGGTCGACTTCTATAGCGCCTTTTGGAATTTCTTCAATTTCTAAACCAGGGTATGATGACGCTGTTTTCCAATCATCAATGGTCTCACTAAAAAACTGGGAGGCCAATGAATCTGTTTCATAAACGATAATATCATATGATTCCCCTTTGTCACCTCCAAACCTGGTGATGACTTGCCATTCCCCGTTTCTTTTAAAAGAGGTATTGGTATGATCCGATTGGGGATAATATTTATTATCCGAGGGTTTTAGCAGTACCCATATATCTTTTTCATGGCCATCCGGATAGACTCCTATGGTTAATATCCGGCATTTGACGGAATCACCTTCAATTGGCGATATGACCTGGACTTTTTCTACCGGGAATTCTACTTGTAACTTTTTCCCTTCCGCCACTTGTTCAATATGGCCGGGCATCGTAGGCGTTCCGACGGTGTATGCGCCATAAATGATCAATATAAACCCGAGGATCCCCAGCGGGATTTTCAATTTGATACTCATCAGGCCGAGCGACGAATCATTTATTTTTATGCTATCGCCAATCGCAATTAGGATCAGCGCGGCGCCAAGAATCATGATAACTATTTCTGGAGACATATTTGATATTTTTATAAATGGCATAATTATAATTTTCCCCTACGCGCTTCCAACTCCGCTTTAATCTTCCGTGACCGCTCTTCGGTCATGCTGTATTTCCACATTACCAAAATCGCCAATCCGGCGGTTATTGCCGGAATGACAATATCGGCAATTCGTAGTTTGGTCATTGTTTCGACGGATTGTTGGGCCAAAGTTTGGTCAAATCCCACCATTTTTAAAACAGCGCCCCCCAAAACCAATGCCAATGCCTGGCCCAGTTTTACCATCCACCAATAGATGGCGCCAAACGTTCCTTCTTTACGCGGCATGCCGTTATTCAATTCATCCAGGTCACACACATCCGCCGTCATACTCATCATGAGGGTAAATAAACCGCCGATACCGAAGGCCATTAATGGAATAGGCATAAAGATCAGGAAAGGATTATCCGGGTTGAAGCCCCACCACTTTAACCCGTAGCCCACAATGGAAATAAGTGTTGAAATGATAAATGCATTTCTCTTGCCCCATTTGCCGGCCATCCAGGAAATAACCGGTATTATCAAAAATGCCGTGACCATGGCGCTGATGGTGGAAAACCAAGCAGGCCAGTTACCGGCTAAACCATAGTCGCCATTGAACATGTAAAAGACAATGATGAAATAGCTGAAGGATGCCACCATCTGAAAACCATTGAAGACCAGGAATGTGGCGCCACACAATTTAACAAAAGGTTTGTTTTTGCTTACCTGAATGATTCCTTGGAAAAGGTCTTTCAAATTGGAGAACACCGTATTAAAAGAGATTTCTTTCCTGTTCGCCATTTGCGAGGTATCAATACCCCTGCAAAAAATAGCCGGAAGTACACCTAAAAGAATACAGGCCCCACCAACGATCACAGAAAGTTGACGAACGCCGATGGCCTGTGATTCAAATAGATCGGGATTTGCAATGAGCACCCAAAACCAGGGGACGATCATCCAGGCAATTTGGCCTACGATTTGAGAAAATGCCATCAGTCGGGTCCGTTCATTGTAATCCGATGTCATTTCATATCCCAAACCGATCAGTGGGGTCGAGAAAATTGTATTTCCAACTAAATATACCAGTGATAAAATGAGGAAATACCAAAAATTGTAGTTCTGTGTATTTTTCTCATCGAGTTGCCATAGCACTGCAAATAATAGCCCGCTTAAAATGGCGCCTACAAATATGTAGGGCCTCCTCCTTCCCCATTTTGAATTTGTGTTGTCCGAAATAAACCCCATAATGGGATCGGTAATGGCATCGAAAATCCTTGGTAAACCACCTAATAAACCCGCCAAAAAAGGATCCATGCCAAAGGCGGTTAACAAAAAGAACATAAAAACCCCCAATGCCCCCGGCAATAGATTGTTCACCAAGTGGCCGGCGCCGAAAGCGGCCTTTTGGACGATTGGTACCCTGTCAGTTGCGGCAGTTTTATATTTTGACATGACTTTTCATTTTTTATTGATTTCTATAGGGCGATATCATGTATTGGGGGTTACAATGGTTTGAATGGCCTGAGCGCTAATTGTGATAGTTGTAGACCTTTCACCTAATGTAAGTTTTATTTGTTGTGCATATTCCCCAGGATTGAAAACCACGACCGCAATGGAACCATCTGGGTTTTGCGCTGCAGTGATCTGAATAGAATTATCTGAAAGATCAAATCCAATCCTTTCAGCCCCGGGTCTTATGAATTTACTAAAATGACTAAGTGTGTAATAGATCGGAGTAAAATAAACTTCGTCGTTTTCTGCATCGACAATGACAGGGGCAATGCACCAGTTTTTAAACCAATTAGGGCCACCCTGTCGATTCAGCGCCATATTCCAGTCTATCCAGCCATCGACCCAGTTGTTCATACAACCAATAATATCCCTGGCATATCGATATACAGGTGCATATTTAGGATGTAATGGCTTTTCTTCTTCAGGCGCCCAGTCCCATCCCCAGTCTGTTGCCTCCTTAGACCAATACCACTCATCATTCTTCCATTTCGGCGCTTCTGCATCCACGCATGCTTCAGACTGGATCAGGTGTTTATCAGGCGCTTTTTGATGCGCATATTGAAGTTCTTCGGGAAATACCTCAAAGGTGCTGGCGTACCAATGTATTGCAGTGCCGTCGAAATATTTCGAGCTACTGTCATTCTTATACATCTCATCAACCCATTCCCTTAAATGTTCCCGGTTTTGATCATAACCCAAAATTTTAATGTGTCCTTTGCCATCTGACTCCAGTTTCGGCCCAAGGTGATGTTGTACAAAAGATGTCATCTCTTCGGGCGTGAAATGCATGCTTTCCCAGTTATTTCCGTTTCCCAGAGGTTCATTTTCGACGGTAAATCCCCAAATATCGATCCCTTCCTGCTTGTAAGCATCAATATACTTAGAAAAAAACAAGGCCCAGGTATCGTAGTATTCCGGTAACAATTTACCTCCTACCCATTCCTTATTGTCTTTCATCCAGGGCGGGGCGGTCCAGGGCGAAGACAAAATTTTAAAACCATCTTTCGACTTTTTCATGGCATCTTTGATCATGGGAATAATATCATCCCGGTCTTCATCAATAGTGAAATGCTTCAGTTCACTATCTTCTGCCACCGGAGCATAGGAATAATTTCCCAGGGAGAAATCGCAAGAATTCATGTGCGTACGCGTAAGTGAATAATTAGCGCCACTTTGGCCAAAATAGGCTTCCAGAATTTGATCCCTTTTTTCAGGGCTTACTTGATTAAGTAGGTGTGCCGAAGCTTCAGTAAAGGATCCGCCAAATCCGGTAATGGTCTGATACTTTTTGTCAGGAAGCAACTTTATTGAAATGGATTCCGGTAGCGACTCAAATTCTGTAAGCTCAGTTAGTTTATGTCCACCAACACTGGTTTCATAAACCTTTACATCCAGTTGATTTTGGTTTGAATTGCACGAAATAGCCATAGAAGCGATCATCAGAAGGGGTACATATGTCTTATATATTTTCATCTTTCTAAATTTGAAATGTTTTAATCAGGTTTTTCAGGAGGTGATAACACCTGTTTTAACAAGGCCTTTTTATCTCCATTGTATGTCTTTGAAATTTCATTCCCTCCCCTAGAAAGGCCTTGAAATGTACCATTATCGACCAATCCCCAAACAGGGAATTTTGCTTTTCCGTCAATCGTAAAAAGCCCGAAGTGATTTTCCGATCCTTGTGGGTTTCTGGCATCCTTCCATTGCTCATCAAAAGCTTCAAAATAAAAGCACGATATTCCAGCTGAATTCGTCCATTCCCTCATATGTTGATAGAACAGTGCCTGCTTATATTCATCAGTAGCTTTCGAACCCTTTGGGCCATAATGTCCATTGGATACAGTAGCCCATCCTGTTTCTCCAATATGGATTTGTTTTTCTACGCCGATACTTTCCACATATTTGGAAACGGCCCTGTATTGCGCTTTAGCAAAGCCTATGGCACGAACCATAGCAGCATTCACTTTATCAATGTTTGAAAGGTCTGCTTCATTTTCCGGAACATACCAGAAATCCGGATTGTAGTGTGAGTTGTGATAAGGATAGGTATGCATGGATATATAATCCACTGCCTTGATCAGTTTTTCCAGATCTTCAGTGTGGTAAGAAGTATCCCCTCCGCCCCAGGAAGAAAAATCGTCGGAACTGGTTATCCATAGCTCATTTGGCAGTTTGCCGTCCTTTTTCAGCTCTTGTAGATAAACTACCCACTTGAGAATGACCCAGGGCTGTACATAATAACTTTCGGCCCATCTGACCATGGCCTCATTACCTACTGCTAATATTTTAACTATGTCAGGATACTGGTTGGATAGTTTAACTGCTCTTTCAATTTCCCCTGCATTTTGTTCACTTTCCGAATCATGATCCGGTTTTTGATCGGTCCAGGCGTTCTTACAGTCAATCCATGCCCCCAACATCACATACATTTCAAACTCTGGATTCTCATTCTTCAATTCACGAATTGCCTTCAATACATTGGAAGCATGTGGTAATTGAACATTGTAAGTCCTTAGTACCTTTATGCCCATTGCAGAGAGTATTCGTAAATCCTCTTTGAGCTGTTCTATAGTTGGTTGTACATCTCTTGATTTTTCGCGATAACCTCCGTAAGATATTGCCAGGTAGATAGGGTTCCCCAGTATTTCTTTTGCTGTCACTTCCTTATTATTACTTTCTTGCATTTGTTTTTGTTGGTCGTTTCTCTGACTACAGGTAAAGTTCACCATTATAAATATTCCTGCTATCAAAAATTGGAATGCTACTCTCCCGAATTTATGTTTTTTGTACTTTTTTTGATTGTTCATAGCATTCATTTTTTTCATTGTTTATTGGGTTCTTCACGCAAAAAATGCCGGTGCAGAAGCAGTTCTGTACTTTGTTATTGTAATACATTACGATCAATATTTACAATGATCATTTCAATTCTACTACTTCTTTGAAATACTTCCGTGCTTAATTCATGATCCAATTCCAGACTTTCAATAGTAGTTTTCGTACCATCTTTTAGAACAGCCTGGAGATGTGTTTGACTATCGAGTTGATAGATGACCGGTACCTGACAATAGGTGAAACAAAGCGATTCAGGTTTTATTTCAATTTCCTTCCACTTTGCATTGACATCAATATAGTGAAACACTTCAGAGGAAGTCACAAATTCCTTTTTGCGTAGCATACAAGGATCAAATCCCAGTTTGCCTTCGGAAACGGCAATGCCCAGCTCACCGAATCGGCATAATATATCTTCCTTAACCAGACCTGTCATACCGGGCTGTTGAGCGCCTTTGCCAAACGGTGTATGGGAGTAGGGATCTGTTGGAAAAGCGCCATAATGTGCCGGAGTTTTATGGATTCCCAGCCCTTCGTTGATTTCATAATAATGAGCAATTAACTTATTGATTAAATCTTTTTCTTCCTGGTTATGGATTGCTTTCAGGCAGCATTCCTGAACTGACAGTGCAAGTTTCGATACCATGTGCCAATAAATTGATCCCAGCCCTTCATATCCGAAAAATGTTCCTGATCTTCCCGTAAATGCCTTATGGTTGAAAACTTTTTCAAAAATTTGTATTACCTGACCGGATCCGTTCTCTAGAAAGTCTTTATAGGGTGTTTCGGAGAGATGATCAAGGGCGCTTTTTAGGTCATTGACATTTCTAAAATTGCCATTGAAATGATAATTTCCCCTTATATCCTGCTCAATGATGCTTGTATTGCCATCATTCAATAATGCCTTTAGGAGTTCTGAGTCGTTGACCAGGTGATCAGGTATATTGTTTTTATCCATAAATCCCGGTAGTTCCTTATTTGGATAAAGGATATAACTGGATTGATCTTCCCTGTAAAGTTTACTTCTTTTTAAAGCATCAAGCACCTCCAATGTCTCCTTTGAAGATAAAAATCCGCTACTTAAAACCGCCACCTGTCCTTCCAGCATTTCGCTCAGATAAGAAATGGACACCTCATCCTTATTAACGACCGACATTATATTGTAGGCATGGTAGAGATTATCTTCTCGTTTATTAGCATCAATCGTTTGCTCGGTGTATTTCAGACATAATTCCACTAAGCGCAATATTTCTGATATTTCAACATCCTGTTTCTCGCCATCAAAAGAATCACGGTAGATCTTCAAACGATATTTACTGGCGGCCTCACCCAGCCCATCCATTATTTGTTTGCGAGCCTTATTACTGATACTATGAGTTAAAATGTCTGTATTATCATCAAGCACGTCAGTAACATCATCCAGGAATACTTTCAGTTCTTCAGATATACTGACATTTTTGATTCCCTTTTCTTTTAATAGTTTATTCATGAAGTTTAAAAATCTATACAGATAGTATAGTGTAACCATAGAAACTCCATTGCCTACCAGCGCATTATTGGCGTCATTCCACTCCGGACGTTGGGTATTCATCCAAATACCACCTTCTGGAATAAAATTCGACATTTTTGCCAGGACGGTAGCTAATATTTTCTCCACAAAATTCACCTGGACAAAGTCTCCCTTTTGATTGCAAAGCAGAGCGCCATCTGCACCCAGACGGGACCATTTACCAGTAATTGCTACATCTAAGTCGTGATCAAATTCAATGGTATCTTTAGGGTTTTGAAGTAGTTCACTATACCTTTTGATCCTGTACGGAACGTTGGCATAAACGAAAAGGTCCTCTTTAAAATATTTTTGAAGCTTCCCGGGATATAGGCTTTCCGAAAACTCCAAAAACTTAAGTAAATAGATGATCTGATGATCTCCCCAGTAACCGATGTATGACCACGGGTCGTCGGGCTCAATTCTTTCCCAATCGATACCATTTTTTGTAATCCTGTACGGATTATATCCATCGAAAGTAGAGGCATTGAGAAAGCGTGAGATCATGCCATCAATAAACTCAGGAAAGGAGTGAACTAAAGCTTCCCAGTTTTGAAAGATGTCCCTCCAATTACCTTCATAATCAAGAATTTTTGAGCCGTCATGCTCATTATGTGTATTGATAGAAAATTTATTCCATGGCCTGCTTGGGTCGCCATGTCTTCTGCTGAATTTTAATGGCAAATATTCCATACATAATCTTCTGAAAGTCATATTGTCAACATTAGAAGTAACTTCCTTCAATTTGGTGAGCGAAAATTCTGTAGGAAGATCATTAAGTATGTGTTCACTTGTACGATATACCTCTCGATTTGCGTGGAACAGAAATTCTTTCAGATCATTTTTTTCAATTTGATAATTGTTATCAAATATGCCGCCACGCATTATATTGAAAAGTGTATTGGAAAAATGCCTGGTATCCCTTAGTTGATCGCTGGAGAGCTGAATGGCATCTGATGAAGCATTTAGCTCTACCAGTTTTCTTGTGCCCAATTCAATATCCTTTTCAATCTGACTTTCAAGATCCTTATCGTTTTTTATTGATTCCGAAAGAGCAATAACGGATGAAACGGTCTTATTTACATCGGCAATAACTAACCATTTTTTGCTACTATTTCCTGATAGATCAATTTTCTCTGAAACTAAAAAAGCTCCACGTTGACCTTTAATGTCTTCTTCTTGTTTGATCGGTAAACCCATGCGAAATTGATCAATCTGTGAAGAACTCAATAAATGAATTGGATTATCAAGTCCCAGGGACCAAACTACATTGGTTTTAAGCGCTTCGCTTGGTTCAGCTTTATCAACAATAATGGCGCTGAGCCCAAAAACTCCTATACCGCTTTCTTTAACAAGCTCACTTCTTTTGTAAGCATCAACCAGATTACTGCTTTGATTTTGCAGGGCGCTGCCAACACCACTTGGCATAATATTTTGCAATCCGTCTAGGATGATTATAGATTGTTTATCATTACTTAGGTTTTCAAGGCTACATTTTCTCACAAAACCGTAGCTATTGCTTGAATTCCACTGATATCTAAATGATAATTTAAGGTCATGATTGATTTCTTCAAACAAAATTTTGTTGCCATATCTGTTTTTATAAAGATTTCTGCTGAATTTAAATTGTCCTGAGTTTCTTATTGAAAATGGCTCCCATGCATATTTTTTTGACCCTTTTTGAACCAAAAATATCGACTTGCTACCGGTATTTTCTACGGACTCTGTGATTTTATCATCTGTGTAATAAGGAAATAAAGAAAGTTCTGTATTTTTTCTTCCCGCGCTCAATCCTCCATTGCTACTTATAAACATCCAGTGGTTAGAGTCACTGACTATACTCATAAAAAATGGAGGCATTTTATTTACGTCTGATAATTGGAAATAGAGCTCATTATCAATTCGAACCGTGCTTAAGTGCGCACTATTATCTGAAGAAGTAAGCATATTAAGTTCTGTTAAATGTAGCTCACAACGAAAGATATTCCATTCAAAGGAATATCCCCGTTGTGCATATGATGTCATTAAAATTATGAGATACTGATATATCCCTGATGATATTTATTCATATTCATAAATTCTTACATAATCGACTAACATGGTTTGAGGAAATATTGTATTACCACCAGGCGGGCCTACGAATGAGCCGCCAACCGCTACATTTATAAGAATGTAAAATGGCTGATCAAATACCCACTCGCCGGTTACATCTTCCGTAGTAATTTGATTGTAAAGTACATCATCTACATAAAAATTGATATAGTCCGGACCCCACTCAATTCCAAAAATGTGAAATCCGGTATCAAAGCGGTCATTTTCAAGTTCATAACTTTTTGTGATGGCCTGGCCCGCGGAGTAGCCAGGACCATGGACACTGCCGTGCATTTTAGTTGGTTCCTGCCCACGATATTCCATGATATCAATTTCACCGCACTGAGGCCAGTTTACTTCGTCAATATTTTCTCCTAGAAGCCAAAATGCCGGCCAGAGGCCCTGCCCCCAGGGTAATTGGATACGAGCCTCGAAACGTCCGTATTTCTGTGCAAATAAATCTTTTGTTACAATCCTTGCGGATGTGTATGAAGAACCTTCGAATGCTTCATTTCTTACTATAATCTTCAGGACGCCATCTTCTACTACCACATTTTCAGGTCTATCGGTGTAGTATTGTAATTCATTGTTTCCCCAACCGTTTTGACCTGTTCCGATATCAAAATCCCATAATGACTCGTCAGGGGAGCCATCGACATTGAATTCATCAGCTTTTACCAGTTTATTGAAGTTCGTCACTTTCTGAACTTCATCCACTGAGCAACCCCACATTAAAAATAGCAAGGTTAACAGTAACATATTGCTTTTAAAGTATATATACCTTTTCATTTATTTAAATTTAATCTTTTAAACACTGTTTTTTGAAAGTGGCCAGCGCTTCAGCTTTTATAATAATAAAAACCGGAGCTCTGGTCACATTATATTTTATTTATAAAGATAAATATTGTCATACCATACATTGGTCAAATTGGCAGTGGTAATGCCAATTTGAGCAACATCACTTCTTGTAAGACTGCCAGTTACAACCCCTCCTAAGGCAGTAATATCAATATCAACAGAAACCCAAACACCGGCTTCAATTCCAGGCACTGTTCCTGTATTAATATTAACTTCCAATGCGGATACTTCGCTATTTCCACCTGCAAAATCAACGAGTTTTACATTAAACACATCACCAGTCAGATCTGTATCATTGGTGTAAAAATCGAAATGGATATGTGTGAACGCTGATAGATCCTGTCTTCTTGAAGAAAAATCTATGCCGTGACAGACTATTCCTGCATTCTTTTTCAATGTATTGTCCCC
>DNTA01000196.1 GCA_003500135.1 Cytophagales bacterium
GCCCTGATTTACCCGGCCGGGCTCCGTGTAGGAGAAGTTTGTAGGTTGAAGGTTTCAGACATTGATTTTGATAGAAAACAAATGCACCGAGCTCAACCTGGCCAAGAAAGACCTGAAGCAGCCCGAGTGGCGCAGGATCAAATACTCCTGGCAACAAATCGCCCAAGAAAAGCTCGACTTTAACCCCGATCAGTGCCCGCATTGCCACTCAGAAAGCCTGGTGGCCATCAAAGTAATCCAACCCGAAAGGGGGCCGCCAAACTTACAACACCATGGCTAATCAATTGACACGTCCTATACCATCGAACTGCCAGCGGGCATACAGGAATGCCATACCCTTTGAGCAAATAATGACTGATAAAACGCCGGGTAGGTTCATGGATTTTAGAAAAAAGAAACCTGGTGGAACAAATCAACGACAACAGATTACAGAAACCTTATTGACACCTATATCATAAATCAGGGAAAATCCTATTCTATCCCCATAACCCAACCCCTCCGAAGATGCCAGCCCCGCTACCGAAGGTAAGAGTCCAATCCCGAAAGCTTTCGGGACTCTAATGAACCGCAGCCCTACTGCGCATCATTAGAGCTTAATTGTTGTAGCCAGTTTTTTATTCGGTTATGGTTTTTATTGCAAAATCTTTTTTCGTGTTTTTTCCGTTCAAATAATCCTTCCAAGTTTGTGGCACTATATAATCTGGAATAATGCCACGACCTTTTATTTCAGGGGAAACATTGATTTGAAAATGTACGGTCGGAATTTGTACCTCAATTTTTGAATTTGGCAATTTTATATATTCCGAATATCCACTAACATTTCCTTCATAAGCTCCGCCAGTTTCTTCTCCAATAAATATTCCCCTGTCAGTCATTTTTACCAAACTGGCAAATTCTGCACCGCCTGAAAATGTTCTGCCACTTATCAAAACGTACAATTTCCCATTGTAAATCAGTTCTTTTTGTGGTGTTTTATATTCCAAATCTGAATAGTAATCGCTGTACAGGGTAAAATTTCCTCTCTTGGCAATGGTGTTTTGAAACGTCCATTTGTCCTCAATGTAACCTTGGTTACTTTTGTTTTTTTGATATGGTTTTGGAAGCATTGTCACTTGCTTATATTTCTGAACGACTTTGTTAGATAAGTAACTGAAAAGTAAATTTTCATTTCCTTCTGTTCCTCCGCCATTTGCCTGAACATCTATAATCAGGTGCTTTATGTTCAGAGAATCTATTTTTTTGAAGTTTTTTTGATAAAACTCTTCGTAATCAAGGCCATCATTACCGAAACTTGGAATACTTAAATATGCAATTGAGTCGTTGATTTGTTCAAATTTGAAATCATTATAATCAAAATATTTCGATTTGAATTTGGCATTTTTGGTTTTAAACTTTGTAAATCGAATGGCAGGGATGGTCAAAGTTTGAATTGTGTCATTTCCGAATTCTTGAAGCTGAAGTTCGAATTTTTTCTCTTTGCCGTAAACCAATATATAAAGCAAAGAGAAATTCAAGCCTCCAATCCATTCTTGTTTTGAGGTTTCATTAAAACCGTCCGTTGGGATTAAAGGATATAAATTGTCAAATATTTCACTTACTTTTTTGTTATTAACTGAAATGATTTTTGAGCCTTTTTTGAGTCCGTTAATTTTCTTGCCGTAGTTTTGTGTAATAATCAGGTTTTCATCACAAAGTTTTACTGCCAATGGAAAAAAGGATTTTGAAAGTCCTAATTTTATCATTGTCCATTTAGGTAGGTCGATGGAAGTGTGTCCCTCATTTGTCAGTCCGATTACATATCTTAATTTTTCGTAGAATTTTAATTTAGTTTGTGGTGTTTTTAAAGTATTCCGAATACTGTCAATTTTTATGTCTGTCTGATTTTCCCCGGCATATTCATAAAGTCCTTGATGTTGTGATTTTAGTTCCGTGATTAGATACTCAAAGTCCTCGTTCAATTTTTTAGGTTTTATTTTATTCTGGGCATTTCCATAAGTAAAATATAGGATAGAGGTTAATAGTAAAAATATTCTCATTCGTTATTCTCTTTTTCTCGTTTTGTTAAAATTCTGACTAACGTCTTATATCAAATTGACTATTAAGATGTTATAATTCCAATGTCTTCATTAGTCAAACCGAATTTATCAATTTGTTTTCTAATTCGCTTGACCAGTCCCAACTTTCTCTTCTGATCGAGAAATAGGTATCCTGCTGGATTCACATAAGGGACACCTTTCACTATCATATTCCAAATGATGACAGCCAACTTTCTAGCTGTAGCACTGATGGCTGAAACTCTTCCTTTTCTAAAACTTATTCTTTGAAAAAAGTCCCTGAGAGGGGTAGACTCCTTTAAATTCCCGATTGCATTGTCTGCATTTCGCAAGGCAATTTTTAGTCTGTTGCTTCCTTTAGGAACCTTGCTTGACAGTACCTTACCTCCGCTTACCTTGTTGTTTGGCGCCAGCCTGAGCCAACTTGTAAAATGCTTGGCGGTTTTGAATTTCTTAATGCCCTCAATCCCTACTTCGCTCATCAGTGCCAAAACGGTTGAGTAACTCATGCCCTCGATGGCCAACAAATCTGTTCCTTCAAACATCTGGTAGGACTTCAAGTTGAGGTCAATGT
>DNTA01000195.1 GCA_003500135.1 Cytophagales bacterium
AACGGTTAGTATAAGCATAGTAAGGGGTTGGAAAACTATTAGTTTCATTTTGTAAACTACTTAACAAGTACAAAACCACCTTTGATTTAGGCTTTTAACCCTTATTATGCTTATACAATGTTACCTGTAGTTACTTTTCTAGTGTAAAGAACCTCTCGTCTCCATTATTAACGTTCCAAACTAATTTTTCATCAACCCAACATTTAACTGCAAGTAGATACCCTTCTCCTTTATTAAATTTAACTTTAAATATATCTCTGTTTTGCTCATCCCACTGAACAATAGTGTAAGTAATTTCATCGTTTTCTTCAATGTTAAACCCTAAATTTAAGTGATATTTACTATACTTGTCATTTGGCGGTTCAAGTGAAATTCCTTTCGGAGCATCTGAATTTGCATTATAAGCATCAACCTCTTTTCCATTTATTAAGTAATAAATTTTTATTTTACCAAAATCAATCGAATTAGAGTGATTGGGATTTAGCAAATCCTCTCCTAATTCATTTACAACATAAAAACCTGTGCCGGCTTCTATATTAACTTGTTGGTTTGGTTCATCTGAACTACAAGAACTCATAATTAACAATAAAATTAAAACTAAATTTTTCATGATTTATCTTTTTAAGGTTTAATATTGTATACCATTCCTTTTTTATAATTAAAGGTATAATTACCAGGGTTCCAATTATTATATGCAAACCATCCATTCAATCTTGAATATTGAGTCCAACCCCAATTCATATGAAGATATAGATAGCCCCATCCCATTGAGCAATCTTCACTATAGATTGTAGAACTTCTATAACCGTCACATACCCAAGCATGACCATCCTTATAGGTCGCGAAAATCCACCAACCAGATTTTCTTCCTCCTCGTAATATTACTGGACGATTCCAACGCAATTGTTGCTTAACAATATCTCTATTAAATCCAGAATACGAAGCAGATGAATAGCCAAAGTCATTTCTAAAAGAGGAAGCGACTTCATCTTTGGTATTAGCACTTGAACCACTACATCCGTATTTCATATTTACTGCGGCTCCAATATCTCTCATTAATCGAGAAGTTTCATTTGTGCCATAACCATTAGGCATATTATCCCAATTATAATTATTAGGAAATTCATGAAACTTCATAATTTGAGCCATTGCAGTAGCAACACAACCAGTAGGAGCTCTCCCATTTGAATAATTGCTACAACCCGTATGAGGGACTAAATTATTATACCCAGTTCCTTGACCCCAAGTAGTTTGTAATAAAGGTCCAATAGTGGTATATTGGTTTTCACAACCACCCCCATTTCCACCACAATCATCATCGGGATCAATCCTTCTAATTGTCTTTTGTATTTCACAAGGATTCCATGCCTTTGCTACACTTTGGGTTTGTTCTTCGTCAAGAACTCTAATTTCACTTATCATATCAGAAGATTCTGCTAACCATCCAACCAATCCACTAGGTAATTCTTCCGATTCCATTGGAAATTTTTCAGTCAATGAGTAAGCACGAATTGGATTAATTCGATTATCAGCGGAAATCATAATGAAGCCATCATCCTTATAGTTTACAATATAATAGGATGGATTTCCTTCACTATCAGGTACCGATAGTATTTTTTCGATTTCTTTGAATTTGCTTGTATTCCCTTTTGCCCTCAAATTTACATCCTTGGGGTTAGAAGATAAAGGATACTCAATAACTGTAGCTATGCCTGATGCCTCATCTAAACTAACAAAGTTTTCAGTTTGTTGAATTTCTGTTGTCGGGGTAACTTGTTCATCTTCTGAACATGAATAGATTAATACTCCAATTAGAAGTATTAGAAAGAACCGTTTTGTCTGTTTTAAATTTCTCATAATTTTTGAATTTAAGTTGTTAATAATTACAGGTAACGGTCTGTGCAGCCGTAGTGTCGATTTGGAACCACTACACTCTCCTATTTGCAATCAAGATAATCGAAGCTACTAAAAGTTTAAAATCACCGTTTAAACGGCATTACGGCTGCATAATGTTGCCGCCAGTTATAATTAAGGCGCATATATAACAACGTCAATCTCTTCCAATCTCTCAAATTGTTTATCCGCTGTCAATAAAGGTAAATTCATAAAATATGCTGTAGCTGCTACAATTGAATCTGGCATCATTAATTTGGATTTGCGCCTAATTCCGATTGTTAGATCTTTGATTTTTCGATTAATATCAATTATTGTGCATTCTTTAAGAAATTGATTAATCAAATCTTCAGTTTCATCCTCTATTCTAGGAAATGATAGAAGTTCAAGCTCTGTAATAAAGGAGATCGCAAGATCCTTATCACTAATCATATCAATCACGTCTTGTTCTCCTTGTAGAAAATAAATGAGGATATTAGTATCTACAAACACCTTATTGCCATTCATCCCTCATCTGTTTTTGATACTCAACTGGATCAATCACTGTTTTTAATTTCCCAGCATATTTTAGAATATTTGAAGAAGTCTTTTTTGATATGATCTTATCAAGTCTCCTTTTTATCTCATCCCTCGGTGTTCCTTTTTTTATAATAGTTATCATTATCTTCTATTTATTCAACCATTAAAGATATCAATAAATACGATTAATCTACAACAGCGTTATCTAATTGGCTACAACGGTTGGCTGTATGAACAGTTGGGGAATGACTATCTGGCCCCTATCTGTTGGCTACAATTGTTACTAAATCGGCTTCTTGCCTAACATATTAATCCCCAATTGTTTATACAGCGTGTTATGAGCAACAACTACTTCTTCACTTTTTACATGATATCTCGGGCAATGTTTTGATGCAGAACGCTGGAAACAGGTAACAAATTAATGATTTTTTTGACGATAATTTTCATTCCACTCTTTAGATTCTGATGGTCGGAAATCATACTATTTGAATAATGTCATAACAAACAAAAACCAAATTTAGAACCCACAAAGATATCAGAATAGCCACTCGATGTAGGGCACGTGGACTTCTTAATTTAATGCTTTGTTTTCTTAGGTCGCGGATCACCAGAAATGTCATTAGTATTGTGAATAGAAGAACCGACCAGCCAAGAATGTTTTGTATCATGAAAACATTATTATCAAGCCTGAAGTGGATGCGAAATACTCCAAACATCAACAGTTGGAAGAAAGAAGTCGTTATTGCAAGAAGCGAGACGGGCGCTGATAGAATCTCAAACCCTTTGTTGGTATTCTTAAAATTATTGAATAGTAGTACAAATGAAGACAAAAGAACCAGTGATAGTACTGAAAGGATCATAATCAGTGCTTTTGGAGTCCCAAGCGGTCCAACTCTGTCGTAGTTGTTGTAGACTGCCCGGTTCATGTATTCACCGTTTTTGGAAAAAGAAATAATTTCGTCCGAATCTTCCAGGAGAAAAGATCTGTCGGATATCCATTTTAGTTTGCGAGGATTTCCTCCGAACAGGTTGAGCGATCCAAACCCATCCGCATATAAACTGCTGTCCCGGACAAATACATGAAGGCTTTCATAAATCAGTGCATCCCGGAACGCTTCTTCACCCGTCCAGGCTCTTCTTGTACTGTAGTAGTTGCCTTCAAATTGCTTTAAAAAATCAACCTCTGTCTCACCCAGCTTCAATTCTTTACGTCCTCTAAATGTATTAATGAAGCTATCGGTAACCGTGTGTGGTGTCAATCCAGGACTTCCGGCGAATGTTCGGCTTGGAGCTCCTACCAGAGCAACAAAAATGCCGACATTCGCTTTAGGAAACAGCAACATCTTCGATTTAAACGTTTCAGTTCCACCGGAATGCCCGATAATGGTTGCTTCAGAACCGTGAGCCAGTGTGTCGTTCCGGCTTCTTTCATAGATCCAGAACCCGTAACCAACCCCCGTATATGGATTTGCGCTCTCCTGTACTGAAAGGACTTCGTTCCAGTTTTTTTTGTCAAGCATTGAGGTGTTATTGCCGAGTACAGCATTCATAAAGGTTGCCATGTCGTCGGCGGTATAAAACAATCCGCCTGATCCTAAAAAGGCAGGAACTTTATAGTAAAACTCCTGCGGCTTTATCTCTCCTTCGTTTGTAAGGACATGTTCGACAGCGACACTTTCAGTCGGAAGGTCAGCAGGAGTTTCTATGTACGTACTATTCATGCCGAGAGGTTCGAGAATATTTCGACGAAGATACTCTCTGTAGGAAAGCCCGGTAACATCCTCAAGCAGAACACCCAGCATTCCCAATGCATAGTTAGAGTATTGTATCCTTTCCCCGGAAGGCACTATTTGTTTGTGCCGAATCTTTCGCAAATACGCTTCAGAGGCAAGTTCATTCTGGACCTTTTTCTTCAGCGTATTTCGAAATCTTTCATCATATCCGGCTGTATGAGTGAGTAGATCTCTTACCGTAACTTCTCCAAGATGTTGGTCAAGTTGAGTCCTATCCAAATAAGAATTTACATTTTCGTCCAATCGTATCTTTCCTTTTTCTACCAACTGCATGATAGCAATTGCTGTAAATACTTTACTGGTAGATCCACTTCTAAACGGTGTTGTTTTCGGATCCGCCTTAACACCTTCGAAGTAATTGGCAAAACCATAGCCTTCAAGAAAAACCGTCTCGCCATCTTTAACGATTGAGATCACGCCTCCCACAAATCCTTTATCTTTATAATAACGGTTGAACAACTTATCAGACCATGTTTCAATCTCAGCGGAGGTCACATTGTCTTCCCAATTATCCTTTATGCCTTGAGCAGCCAATGTATGTACCATAAACACTGAAAAGAATGTTACAGACCAGATTAAGGCTATAATTGACCTTGTAATTTGAAGTATTTGATTTGTTAGGTTCTTCATAAGATCGTGTATTCTTATTGCATTCTGACTAACGTCTTATATCAAATTGACTATTAAGATGTTATAATTCCAATGTCTTCATTAGTCAAACCGAATTTATCAATTTGTTTTCTAATTCGCTTGACCAGTCCCAACTTTCTCTTCTGATCGAGAAATAGGTATCCTGCTGGATTCACATAAGGGACACCTTTCACTATCATATTCCAAATGATGACAGCCAACTTTCTAGCTGT
>DNTA01000095.1 GCA_003500135.1 Cytophagales bacterium
ACCATTATTGAAAAAGCGCTAACGGTAAAATGAAAATTTAATATTGAATTAACATTAGAGACCAATAATTCCCCTAAAGCGAAAAATATATGGTTAAAAAGTTAAACGGGTGTAAAAGAATCCGTTAAAACGATTTTAGCAATATAAAATATGCCTTGTATCGTGTGGATTATAAAGCTATTTGGTTCAATAAGTATTTTGAAGCCACTTATTTCCCTTCACTTTCTAACGTTTCATCTTTTACAGGGTAGAGCAAATCTGAAAACGATTTCCCGTAGATGTCCCAAAACGTCAGAAAAAGGGACCCAATGATGGGGCCGATAATAATTCCAGGGACGCCAAATACCGCTAGACCGCCGAGCGTACCAAACAAAATCATCAAATCCGGGATTTTAGCGTCCTTTCCAACCAACTTCGGACGGATTAGGTTGTCTATATTGCCAATGACCACTATTCCGTACAAGGCCAATATTATTCCGCTCCACGTATTTCCTGAAATAATCAGATATAACGATGCAGGCCCCCAAACCAAAGCAGGGCCCAGGGCAGGTACTATCGATAAGATGGTCATAATTAACCCCCAAAAAAGCACATTCGATATACCGGCAATAGCCATTCCTGCTGCACCTAAGCTTCCCTGGATCAACCCAATCAAAAAAGTGCCTTTGAGAGTCGCCTTGGTAACTGTAGTAAAACGTGATAGAAGCAGGCTCTCCTCCTCATTTTTTAAAGGCAACACATATAACAGCTTTCTGAGGTAGCCCTTGCCGTAAATGAGGAAATAGTACAAAGTGAATAAAAATATAAATAGGGAAAAGATAAAATTAGCTGTGCCGGAAGAAAACCCAGATAAACCATCGACAATAAAACTTCCTATTTCTGTCACTACATTTTCCACAAGAGTAACCAGCTTTTCGTGTTCCGGTACAAGGCGGTGTATGATTGGAATATCTTCAATGAGCTGTACCAGAGCATCCGGTTGTGTAGGCATTTGTTTAAGCAATGGTTTTATTTCTTCAGAAGCGCTAATGGCCTGATCAACAATGATCAGCAATAGACCGGAAACCGGAATGAGAATAATCAGAATAAAAAATAAAATCGTAGCCATAGCCCCTAATGCCATTTTCCCCTTAAACCATTTTGTAAACTTCAGAAAAAGGGGATGTAACAGGCCGGTGAATATGGCTGCCATAATAATAGCCATTAAAAACCCCTGGATCATATGAAGAAACAGGGCTGTAATGGCAAGTGTGAGTATAAGTAAGGTGATTCTGTTGTAGCTTTCTTTTTTCATCTCAGGTTTTTGATTTGATCAGATCGATTTCCATTCTTCTAAAATAGTAATTAAATTAATCAACCTGCTTAAAAATCTTTAATCCAGCAAATTTATGCTAAAACATTTATGGAAGTACATTCAAAACCGTATTGCGATATGAAAATAAATTTTGGTAAATCGTAGTTTTAAAGCAATTTTGTACGTACACGAAAACCAATTATTTAAATCAATTAAACCAGTATACACATGCTCACTTCCAAATCCCTAATCTACATCCTGATACTCTTATTGCTATGGTCCTGCACAAATCAGGAAAATGCAGAACAAGCAAAAGCTGATGGAATTCTTCCGGCTGCTGAAAAAGATTACAAGACCTACTGTAACCCTATTGATATTGATTATTCCTATATGTCGCACTATCGTGCAAGGAATAATGTATCTTATCGATCAGGCGCTGACCCCGCAATTATTAATTACAAAGGAGAATTTTATCTTTTCGTCACACGTTCTCATGGTTACTGGACCTCCAAAGACATGAGTAACTGGACATTCATCGATCCACAAAGCTGGTATTTCAATGGCTGCAATGCCCCTGCAGCGGCGGTTTTCAAAGACCGGGTTATTGTTTTAGGAGACCCTTCAGGTCGTGGTGCGGTAATAGAAACTGATAACCCGAAGCTCGGCGACTGGGAAACCAACTATGCCGTTATCAATGTTCCCAGGGGCGTTCAGGATCCCTGCCTGTTTGTAGATGATGATAATCGGGTGTATTTATATGAAGAATCTTCCAACAAGTGGCCTATCCACGGCATAGAGCTCGACCCGGATAACTATTTTGTTCCTATAGGCGAACAGAAAGATCTATTCAACCTCAATCCGGAAAAACATGGTTGGGAAAGGTTTGGCCAGGATCATCGCTCTGAATTGAAACCGTTTATTGAAGGCCCGTGGATGGTTAAACACAATGGCACCTACTACCTTGAATACGGAGCGCCGGGCACTCAGTGGAACGTGTATGCGGATGGTGTATATACGAGCGACAGCCCTTTGGGACCTTTTACCTATGCTCCTTATAATCCGATTTGTTATAAACCGGGAGGGTTCCTGAAAGGATCGGGACATGGAAGTACCGTTCGTGACAATAATGGCAACTACTGGCATTATGGCACTATGGCAATTTCCGTCAACTACAAATTTGAAAGAAGGATAGGGATGTACCCTGCCGGTTTTGAGGAAAACGGACAAATGTACGTAAATACAGCATATGGTGATTATCCGCATTATTTGCCGGATACAGAGGTAGAAAGCCACAAAAATCGTTTTACCGGTTGGATGCTGCTCTCTTACCAGAAACCTGTCAGGACCAATTCGCCATTTGTGGAAAAAGATATCAATGTAGTTGACGAAAGCGGGCAGGGTTATATGCTGGAGCAAATCACTGATTTTAATATCAACCGGATTAACGATGAGGAAATTCGTTCTTATTGGGTGTCTCAGGCTAATCCTACTTTGTCAA
>DNTA01000253.1 GCA_003500135.1 Cytophagales bacterium
TTTCCGCCTGTGTTGGATTTGTTTCCGCCTGTGTTGGATTTGTTTCCGCCTGTGTTGGGGTTGTTTCCGCCTGTGTTGGATATATTTCCGCCTGTGTTGGGGTTGTTTCCGCTTTAGTTCAAGGGTTCAGGAGTAGGGAAGATCAGGAGTTTCAGGAGTAAAAGCATTGGTCGAGGTTTGAAGGTGGAGCCGATAATAATTAAAACCCGCATGAAACAGTTGACTAATTCGGTTTGATTTGTGCCACTTTGAAAGATCAGTTTCAACCTGAAATCGCCTTTAAAACGATATGAGCGATACTTTTAATCCAATGGGCTTAAACTGACAGTTTAAGGGGATAAAGATTAAATACGGCACTAAAAAATAAACCCAACTGTCAGCTTAAGCCAAAAATGGTTCAGGTGTCTACTCCACTACTTCTTCGCCTTCGGGTCCGATCTTTCGCGAAGCATTCATATTGTCTACCACTTTGCTAAAGGTGAATTGGTTTTTCTTCAATTCATCGTACTGATAGTAGCTCGATGCGATCTTGCATATGCCAATGACCTCGTCGTAGATGTCGTTGAAGTCATTAACTGCTTCTGCCGATACCGTTTTGCTGGTTTCTTTTAGTGTCTCCTGGGTCACGTTGGCGTCGCGCAGGTCGTTGGCATAGCCTATTATGCGGTCGATCAATGCGGGGTTGGTGCCTTTGGCGACCATCTGCCCTTTTAGCTCGTCGGTCATGCCTTTTTTAAAGGCATACAGCAGTTGGATCAAAGATTCCTGGTCGCCCGTCTGTACCTGTCGCAGGTGGAGGTCGTAGCCGAGGCTCTTTGTGATCTCACCGGTCTGGCCGTCGAAATCTACCTCCAACTGGGTTTTCAAAAAGGACAGGTCTCGCATGGCGGGCGCCTGCAGTGATGTGAGCCGGCGTGTGGCCTCGCGCAACTCTTTCTTTTTATCAAGCCCCAGGTAGTTATCTATGGACTCGTCGATCTTTGCCGAAAGGCTTTCAACATATTCCGGTGTCCAGTTGCTCCGGGCTATGGATAGCTCATCGAGGTTGTCATTTAATGATCCTACAATGGTTTTAGACGCTAACAGCATTTCAACGTCTTTCATTTTGTAATTGCGAATGTTTGACATGTGTTATTCATTTAAATTAAACATAAAAAAACAGTTGCATTTTCGGATTGAGGCTAACGTGACCGCACTTCCAACCCAATGCCCCGGCACTATTGAAAAGTGGATAAATGACATAACCTTATCTACCGGTATGCCCGATGGAAATGATCGATAGGCCGCTATAACCCTTCTTAGTCAAACATGTCGATGATTTACCTCTCTCTGAACTGGCGGACCTGTTTGGGATATTGATACATTTCACATTCACCACTCTCTTTTCTAGCTTATTTTATTTTAAAAGAATTTCGTGGCATTAATATATAAAAAATATTTATAATGTTCAGGAGTTCAGGGGTTGGGATGATGGGTGAAAGAACTTCTTGCTCGAAGCTCGAGGCTGGAAGGGTTTGGCATTTAGCTCATGGTTCATGGCTCATAGCTTTTCGTTGCCCATTTTACTTCCCTGAATAGTTCTGGACGGATTTAAAAATTCTAACACTCGCTCTGTGTCTCCCGCAGGTGACTCAGTGCATTATGGTCGTTTAATTCGTTGTACAAAAAATTTTCCACATTATTGAGCCAGATAACAATCCGACCTCACTCCACTCCTTTCCATTTTAAAACATCATGGCTATATTCATGAAAAATTTTTATAGAACGCTTTCGTGTTGCGTTACACGGGAAAAAAGGCAACCACTTGAAAAACCAAAAGGGCTATTTTTTCCAACCTGCCTTTACGGACAGGATAGTTCCCGACAGAAAAACATAGAAATTGAAGAATGAAAAATGAAGCTCATGCAAGAATTAAAATCAACCAACTGCTCGAAGAAGCGGGATGGAGATTCTTTGACAATGAGGAAGGAAAATCAAATATTCTGCTTGAAAACCATGTGAAGATTACCCAAACGGAAATTGACGCCTGGGGAAACGACTATGAAAAGACCAAAAACGGTTCGCTTGACTTTCTCTTGGTTGACAGCAACAACAAGCCAATCTGCGTATTAGAAGCAAAAAAAGAAAGCCTGCACCCACTTGTTGCCAAGGAACAAGCAAGAAAATATGCCAAGACAGTTGGCGCTCAATACGTGATTTTATCGAATGGGATCGTCCACTATTTTTGGGATGTTACCAAAGGAAATCCAAAACCGATTTACAAGTTTCCTTCGCCGAATGAAATCGGTGCAATCAAAGCATGGAATCCTGACAGAAATGCTTTGGCCAACGAAGAAGTGGCGATTGACTATATCGCTTCCATCCAAATGCCTGACTATGCAGAACGGCCCGAATGGAATGGAAGCCCTGAAGCCAGCAAAGATTTTGTCTGGACGAATGGCCTCCGATTTTTAAGACACTACCAACTCAAAGCCATTGAAGCTTTGCAGGGTGCAGTTGCCATAGGAAAAGACCGCTTTTTATTTGAAATGGCAACAGGAACGGGTAAAACGCTGACTTCTGCTGCGGTTATTCGATTATTCCTAAGAACTCAAAACGCAAGGCGTGTTTTGTTTTTGGTTGACCGTTTGGAATTGGAAGATCAGGCCTGGAAAGCATTTACCCAATATCTTAAACC
>DNTA01000222.1 GCA_003500135.1 Cytophagales bacterium
CGGAATACACCAAGCATTTTGATACCAATGTGTACAGGCTGTTAAAAAAGGTAACTCCGGGGCCCTTTACGTTTATACTGGAAGCCAATAATAAATTGCCCAGGGAATTAAAATTTCAAAGAAAGCAACTGGGCATTCGTATTCCGGATCATAATGTGCCTCGCCAATTGGTAGAAAAATTGGGACATCCCTTATTAAATTCTTCCATCAGAGATGAAGATACAGTTTTGGAATATATAACTGATCCTTCGCTTATATTGGAAAGATATGATGGCATGGTAGATATAGTAATTGACAGCGGATATGGCGATAATCAGGCCTCGACTATAATAGACTGTACGAAGGATGATTTTGAAATTTTAAGAGAAGGCAAAGGAAAATTGGATTTGTTTGTTTAAAAATAAAAAAAGGGGCCGTTCGCCCCTTTTGTAACCCATTAAACCAAAATAATACAAAGAGGAATTGATTTAAATTCAATAGAATAACGACATTCTCTCTTTATTATTTTATTACTTGAATAAAATTTTTAACAAAATTGTTTTCTATTGTTTTTAGGCTTATCTGATTTGTATACTGTTTTTGAATTTCCATTTGAAATGGGTTGGTTTTCTCTCGATCAATAGATACCAAAGATATTCCAGCGATCATCAGGCCTGATAATAAAATGATATGTTTTTTGGCACGTTTCATTCATGCTAACAGGCTTCAATAGTCGTGCCAAAACTCAATTCGTGTAGTTTTGGGCCACTGAGGGCCTTGTTTTTAATCCGGTTGTTCTATTTCCGTACGAAATCGCACATATTTGCGTGCGGAATGATACGATACATCATATTTGTGAAAAAGTCTGCCGGAAATAAAATAAGAATTGATTATTCAACTATTTTAATGGGCCGTGAATCTCAAACAACTAGTGGATTTTGTAAATAAAAGATAACTTTGTAGGGACTAGGTTACAAAATATGAATGTTGAACAATTACTTCATCAAATACCGATTTTTAATGGTCTGGCACATGATCAGCTGGTAGAAGTATTGCCACTTCTAACCAGGGAGCAATACCCAACGCAACATATGATCATTAAGGAAGGTTCTCCTGGAGATAGCCTGTTTATTGTAATTAGAGGTAGTGTTCGTGTAACCAAAAAAGCGGAAGATGGTGAGGATGTATTCATTAGCAATATGGTGCCAGGTGCGTATTTCGGTGAGTTAGCCCTTATTGACAAGCAACCGCGCTCTGCAAATGTTATTACCAATGAGCCTTCAACATTGCTTAGGTTGAGAAGGGATCTGTTTCATAATCTGCTAAGTTTAAACAAAGACTTCGCCGTTGTTTTTTATCGTAACTGTTTATTGGAAACCATCGCCCGAATCAGGGAAACAGCGAATAATTTCACCTATGCACAGGGTGTATTGAGTAAAACAACCTCTCGACTCAACGAAATTGATGCGGATTTATCCAATGCAAAAGAAGTACAGGACTATTTGATCAACTCCAATGCATTGAAGGAATGTAAGTCCATGATCAGTGGAGTACTCCATTCCTTTATTTACCTTCCTTATTTCGATGTTGGAGGTGACTTTGTAAATATCATTAAATACGACGACCAACATATGGGCATCATTATTTCCGATGTCATGGGGCATGGCATTACCGCAGCGCTTTCAACGGGTGTTTTGAAAAGCGCCTTTTCGATTTATGCCAAAAAGTATGGCAGAAAACCGGTGGTACTTATGGAAAAGCTAAATGATCATTTTAGGGAACTTTTCACCAATCGTTTTGCTACCTGCTATTATGCACTGGTAGATATGGAGCAGCAAGCTGTTACGTTAGTAAAAGCCGGCCATGCGGCACCCCTTGTTTGGAGGTCTGAACATCAAACTTTCATTAATGTAAAAGGAAATGGGCCTGGATTAGGAATTATGCCAAATCCGGTTTTTGAGGAGGAAAGACTTAAAATCCGGCTTGGCGATAAATTGTTATTTTACACTGATGGAATAGTGGAACAAAGAAATAGCGATGGAGTAATGTTTGGCCAGGAAAGGCTTAAAATGTCTTTTTATGAAACGGTAAGTCAAAGAAAAAGCGCTGTATTACAAGAGGTTTTTAATGAATTCAAGGGATTTTCCAAAGGTGTGAATTTCTGTGATGATATTACCATGCTATTGCTTGAGTTATAGCCTTACTATTTAAAATAGTGTATCGTTTGTGTTCAATCCACCGTTCGTTATTGAACGTTTTCACCAAGCGCATATTATGTAAATAATTGATTTATAGACAGTTAATATTCTGGCATTTAATATGTGTATAGATAAAGCGGATAAAAATTCGCAGTACCATGAAACGATTAATTCTTAGTTTAACACTGAAATTATCCGCTATAACTTTAGTTTTATTATTCGTATTGTCAGCCCGGGCTGATGATCTTGAAACCACTTCCAATCAAGAGGTATCCGAGTATACTATGGAACAGCAGATCTTGGAAGAATATTTTAATACTCATCAGGAAGAAGTTAAGCCAATAATTCCAGAAGGAAGAATGGTGAAAGTTTATGATACCAAGGGCAATTTAATTGCACAGGGCAAAGAAAGTGAAGTAAGAATGATTCAATGGATGAATCGATCAGACTACCTGACAGACATTGACGAATCGCTGATTTATATGATTGACTAAAGCAAACCCAACAATCCAACAACGAAAAAGGCGCCAATTACAACAGGCGCCTTTTTTTATGGAATATTTTAAAAATCAGCCTGTGTTACGCATTGCTCCCGCTATGGCATTAATGGTCATAAGTAGGCTTATCAGTGTTTTCTCAGCTTTATCCGATTCGCCTTGCTGTTTCTCCATCCGCCACTTCCGAAGAAGGGAAACTTGCTTTTTATGCAAATGTGTCATAATGGAGGCTCGTAGTAAGTTTGAATAATAGTGTTGTTTACGCCGCTTTTGAATATCTTTCTCCAGAAGCAGGTGAAGCATTTTATTTGTTTTATGATATTCATTCAAAAACAATTTCAGGAATTTTTTCCTGATTCCTTCATCGGTTACCAAATCTGCATATTCTTTCATGATACCCTCATCTGTAGCTGCAATACTGGTATCCACATTGGTCAATACGTAGCGAATAAATGGATCATGGTTTATGGCCTTTTTGAAAGCTTTGAATTCTTCTGGATTGTTTTTACTAAAATTTTCAAGGGTACTACCTATACCATACCAACTGGTCATATTATACCGCGATTGGCTCCAACTAAAAACCCATGGTATTGCACGAAGGTCATCCAGGGTTTTGGAACCCGTTCTTCTTGAAGGCCTGCTACCAATTTTGCTCGATTCTATCGCATCAATAGGTGTGGCTTCCCTGAAAAAGTCGAGGAAGCCCTCTTTGTGAATGAGTTGGCTGTAGTGGTTTTTACTTTCCCTGGCCAAATTTTCAAGGGTATCGGCGAAAGGGTGTGCTTTCTTTTTAGTCAACTGGTTGTCAATCGTTTTTGATACCGCACTTGATACCAGCAATTCCAGATTATAGCTGGCATTTATTTTATTGGCATATTTTTGTTCAATGGTTTCACCCTGCTCTGTCAGTCGTATGTCGCCGTTAACTGTGGAATGTGGTAAGGCATTGATAAAATAATGAGTCGGGCCGGCGCCACGGCTTATTGACCCACCTTTGCCGTGAAAGAACCGAATATTCACACCGAATTCTTCTCCCACTTCATGAAGCTTTGATTGGGCTTTAAACAGATGCCATTGAGAAGCCATTATCCCTCCATCTTTATTACTGTCACTGTAACCTACCATCACTTGTTGTACGAGGCTTTGCTCTCCTTTTTCCTTTCGAATCCATTCCAGGCTTCTTTGCGTAACCGGATGGGCAAGGAAATCGCGCAAAATTTCCGGACCATTTTCAAGGTCATCGATAGTCTCAAGAAGGGGCACAACAGGTATTTTACATACCAGTCCTTCTGGCGTATTAATGGTGAGGCCAACTTCACGAGCCAATAAATAGACGGTTAACAAGTCGGATAAACTTCGCGTCATAGACACGATAAAGGAACCGAGCCCACTAATATCATAGCTGTCCACGTGTTTTTCTATTACACGATAGCAGTCCAATACCGCTTTGGCATTTTCGCCAAGCGCCATATTGATATGGGTAAAAGGACGGTTCGACATCAATTCGCGATTGATGAATTTAAGCCTTTCAGTTTCATTTCCTTTCAAATATTTGTCGCCGTTTAAGGAAGAAGCATCGAGCAGTTGAGCCAGGGCCTTTTCATGGAATTGGCTGTTTTGTCGAATGTCGATATGCGCCAAATGGAATCCTACCATGTCTACTAATCTCAGTGCATCGTTCAAATCGGAATAGGCAATGGATTTTGCGCCATATTTCAAAAGGGCCTCCTGCAAAACCTTCAAATCATTTTGCAGTTCCTTCGATTTCCTGTAACAACCCGGACTTTCATGGATCGCTGTTGCATGCTCCCTTGCTATATCAAGAGGCAGTTTTTTTAGCATTAGGTTTACAAATTGGCGATATACCTCCCCTTTATTTCTGGAAAACGCCTCTTCACCTTTTTCCCCGAGTTCCGATACCATTTCAGTAATACGATTTCTGACACTATATTCCGCTTCCTCGTAGTCTTGGGCAAAACTTAGGTTTTTTACCAGTTCGAGAAGTTTTCTGCGGATAACCACCAGTGCATTAAGCCTTAATCTTTGCAGGGTTTGTTCGGTTACCTCTGATGTCACCAAGGGATGGCCATCTCGATCGCCACCAACCCAGTTCCCAAAATTTATTTTAGGATAACTTGAAAAGGAATTGATCAATTCCGGGTCCATGCCTTCATTTTCCCATGCCTGACGCATTCTTCGGTCTATTATGGGTAAAACTTCGGGGAATACATTTGTGAGATAGTAGATGATATTTCTTAATTCAGAACTGACATCTGGCTTTTCTTTATAGATCTCTCCCGTTTTCCAAAGCCTATAGAGCGCCCGTTTCATATTTTCACGGACATTCTCTTGTTCTTTTTTAGAATACATGGAGTTTTCGCGTTGCACCAATAGTAAATAGAGCTCGCGATGGTGTTCAAGTACCGTATGTCTTTTAGCCTCTGTTGGGTGGGCTGTGAGCACCGGCTCGACCCGTACCTTGCACATTCGATCAGCTATTTCCTCGGCTTTTATTTTTTTGCTATTTAATTTTTTTAAATTATCCGCCCACAAACCTGAAACACTACTGAGGTCCTTGTTTTCATGAGCCCTTCGGTTTTGAACGGCACCATTTACTTCAACCATATTGATCAGCTGAAAAACAATTGAGTACAGTTGTATTTGTTTCGTTGTAAACTTATCGGGATTGAATTGTGTGTCCGTCTCTTCATTTATCCAAGGTATCTGATTGGCAATAGTTTCCTCTCCATTTTCTATCAGTACCTCTTTCAATGCCTCTAATAAAAATTGTAGGTCTTTATAGGGTTTCCCCAATTCCTTTTTTACGAGTTCCAGTTCATTCATATTTTTATGGGTTTGTCTTAGTCAAATATCCCTTAAAAGTATAAAGAAGGATTTATTTGTTAAATCCCTTTTATAAATTTTTAATTTCGAGCCTTAAAAATAAAACAATAATAATTCAATAGTGCTTAATAGTTTTGCTATTATTAAATCAATACCCCATCAACACGGATTTGAACACATGTAGAAGAACACGTTTGCAAAAATGTAATGTTTAACGCTATTTGCGCAGCTAAAATAAATGCCACATGAATAAAGTATTGTTAATTACACTTTTATCTACCCTAATGATCAGCGCTATGGCCCAATCGACAGTGTCTTATAAGTTATCAATGCCTGAGCCGCATACACATTATTTCGAAGTTGAAATGACTATTGATCAAATTGATCAAAAAGAAATAGATGTGAAAATGCCGGTATGGACACCGGGATCTTATTTGGTAAGGGAATTTGCCCAAAATGTGGATTATGTGCTTGCCAAAGATGCGAAAGGCAGGCATTTAGATGTGGAGAAGATCAATAAAAACACCTGGCGCATCGCGGGGATCAACAGCAATGAAATAACAATAGCCTATA
>DNTA01000257.1 GCA_003500135.1 Cytophagales bacterium
AAATAGTATGTTTACTTAAATATCATGATTTACGATTTAGCCAATATTTTACAAAACGTACTTTATAGTGGCCGTTTACTTGTAATTATACAAGTATTTTTTGATTTTTCGGAAAATTTGGTGCAAGCTGATTTTTTTGTAATGTAAGAAAGGTTCGATTACTGAACATTTTCAGGCTGGGCCGACACATATGAGACTATTATTTTTTAAAATATTTTTTATTTTTTCAACCACCATTGTAATAGCACAAGAACTACCCCTTAACACCCAGGTATTTCTTAATCCCTATTATTATAACCCCGCCTTTGCCGGGTACGAAAGCAAAACCTCCCTCAATTTAATGCGCCGCCAGCAATGGACCCAAATCCCAGGGGCGCCCACTACCAATTACTTTAGTTTGCACACCGCATTTGGCGAAAACAAAAACATTCCATTTGGTATTGCATTCCTGAATGATACGAGAAGTATTCTTGCATCCAACTCTATTTACCTGACCTCAGGGTTTCGCGCGAATATTGATGAGGACCACCATCTTACTTTTGCTTTGTCACCCGGGGTTAGTTTTCACGGCATTGATTTCAGCGGCGTAATTGATACGGCGGGTATAGCCAATGACCCGGCCATCGCCAATGCCCTCGAAAACAACACCTTGCTCGAAGGAAATTTTGGCGTCAACTACCACAACAAAGGATTAAATATAGGCATTGCGCTGCCAAACCTTTTTCAACACAAGGTTGCCAGCGAAGAAAGTTTTAGCGTAGGTGTGTTCTCACCACTAAACCACGGTATTTTTATGGCCAGCTACAAAATGGAAGCTGTAAAAAACAGCTTGTACTTTGAGCCGTGGGCGCTGGCCCATTACCGCGAGGGACTGCCAATACAAATCGAGGGGATAGCTACCATTTACCTGAAAGACTTTGTTTGGCTGGGAGGTTCATACCGGCAGGACTATGGCGCTTCGGCATTTTTCGGGTTCAACATATCCAACACCTTTAAATTCGGCTACTCCTATGAGTTTAACTTTAACTCACCACTCAGCCTTTCCACCAACGAATTCCAGTTGGCTTTATTGATCGGAAAAAGCGAGAAAAAGAAAAAAGCCGCCGAATTGATGGAGCGCCGACGTGCCATGTTGCAAGCCATGCGTGACAGACAACGGGAACAAAAGGAGCAGCAGCAACAACAGCAACAACAATCGACCCTTTATACACCTGCCACACCGTCAGAAACCCCAACAGAAACACCACCTGTTGAAACTACTCCTGCTGAAACCGAGGATGATAGCTGGAAAAATAAGGATTTTGAAGATTACCTTACGCAGGAAACCACGCCTACTACCACCTCAGATGACCAGGTGGATGATACATCGGATAATCAGACGACAAATATTACACCTGAACCTACAACGCCGGTTACCACGCGAAACGAAGAAGGTATTTATATAGGGCCTACCACGGTGAAGAAAGGAAATAATATTCTGGAACTTGAAGAAGGGTATTATGTAGTGGTTGGTACTTACCCGTCATACCGGGAAGCTGAAGAGTACAGTGACCAGCTCTTTATACAAGGTTTCTTCACCAAGTTTGGCTATGTGTCGCAAACGGGCAATTACTACGTGTATATTTTCTACAGCCCTGAAGACGAGCAGGAGTGTTTAGATACAAAAGACAGATTGCTCACACTACGTACATTCAAAGAAATTTGGGTGTTGACCGTAGAGTAACCATTTGTTTAGTGCATCTTTTTTGAAAATGATGAAAAACAAATACCATAAGCAATGAAAAACTCGGTATTTATAACTTTTTTAACCCTTACTCTGGCCCTGGCACAACATACTTATGGGCAAAAACCGGAAATTTCGAATCTTAACCGCAAAGTGGGTCCACTGGCCACCGTTGTGACGATTTCGGGTAGTGGCTTCAGTACCAATACCAATGACCTGCTGGTATATTTTGGCAGCGCCAAAGGGAGGATATTATCCTCTACTTCCAATATTATCGAAGTACAAGCGCCTGCAGGTACAACTTTTGACCAGGTGTCGGTGACTAATCTGTCCAGTGGTCAAACGGGCTATTCGAAGGATTACTTCCTGCTAAGCTTCCGGGGCGAAGGCTTTGATCCGGGCAGGCTTTCTGACCTAAGTTTTTTCAATGAAGAAAACGGCCTTTTTGACGTTTGCGATTGCGATATTGATGGCGATGGCCTGAACGACCTGATTACGACCAACAACTCGGAAGATGCCATTAGCACTTCGATCACCATATTCAGAAATACCACCGCTGACAATTCCCTTACACCCGGCTTTCAACGTATCAATGACCCCGACTTAAACATCGCCAATGCAGCACGTAACCTCACCTGCGGCGACCTCGATGGCGATGGTAAGCCCGAGCTGGTAGTGGGAAAAGGTGGTAATAACGCTGACCGGGTTTATATTTTCAAAAACCAAAGCACGGTAGGAGCTATAAATTATGCGCCTTTTGTGGCCGTACAGCTATCAGAAAATGCTACCGCCAGCGGTACCCGAAAACTAAAAATACACGACATGGATGTCGACGGGCGCCCTGACATCATAATGACGGACCAGGGCTCAGGCAAAATATTTGTATTTAGAAATGAAGGAGCCCAGGGCCAAATCAACTTCCCCAACACAAGCCGTTTTATCATTACCACCTCCGGACCTTCACTTGGCCTTGAAGTGGCCGATATGAATGGCGACAACCGTCCGGAAATTGTTTATGGTTCCAACCTTTCTGCCGATGTTTTTATTATAAGAAACAACAGCGCACCCGGATCACTGAGTTTTGGCACACCACAACGTATTGCGGTGGATGGCGACCTCGTGAACCTCGTGCTGGCCGACCTGGATGTAGATGGCGACCTCGATATCGCCGTGGCCAACTTTGTCAATAATATATTTATCCTGCGCAATACCAGCAGTTCGGGAAATATAAGCATATCGGCGCCTATTGTATATGAAACCGGAAGGTTGCCCTGGGGTCTGGCGGTAGGTGACCTGGATGGTAACGGAAAGCCCGACCTCGTAGTGACCACTAATGATGAGGTGGACAAAATAACCGTTTTTCAAAATAAATCGGATGGAGGAACACTAAGCCTGACCGGTTATGAAATTGGTGAAGCCAACATCTCCCGGAATGTCCGCATTACAGATATCAATGGCGATGCACGGCCCGATGTGGTGTATACAACAGATGAAATTAACCAGGTACAGTTATTAAGGAACCAGCATTGTGTACGCCCCGGCCTTGGACCGGATAGCCCACCCAAAATTTGCGATGGCAAAACCGTTACATTACAGGCTACACGTGCACTGAAAAGCACTTATGAATGGTACGATGCCAATGGTGCGATCAGCGGGGCGCCTGATCAACCCACGTATGATGCCGCCACGGCGGGTGTTTATAGCGTAAGGCTTTTCAATACTCCCGACAATTGCGATTATACTTCCAATGAAATTACCATTCAAAGTTCCACCGCTTCCCTGCCCGCCACTCCCGCCATTACGGGAAATCTCGAAATATGTGAAAACGAAACCCTGAGCCTTTCGACCAATACGGTTTCAGGTGTGCAGTATTTCTGGAACACGCCAACAGGCGTGATCCTGACGGGAAGCGCCATTACAATTGATGCGGCCACGGCAGAAGATGCGGGCCGCTACACCCTGGTGCTCGAAGATGACGGCTGCAGGACAGACCCTGTTTCAGAAATCGTGAATGTGAATATCATACCGGAAATGGTGGTTACAGCGGAGCAATCCACTATCTTCTGCGAAGGAACATCCAACCTTTTATCTGTGGCGCTGATCAGCTATGCGACTTACAGTTGGTATCGTGACGGCAACCTGATCAATGGCGCATCCGGAAATACGTTTGAAGCTACCTCTTCGGGCGCCTACCGAAGTGAGGTGACGGATGCCAATGGCTGTACGGATCAAAGCAATACCATTACCATTCAAAGTGCTGCAAAACCGGTTGCGTCTTTTGATTTGATTGGCAATCCCTGTCTGGGAACCGCCATTCCTTTTGAAAACAACTCTACCTCTGACCCCAATGCAACTACCTTTTATAATTGGGACTTTGGTGATGGCTCCACCTCAAATCTGGAAAGCCCTACCCATAAATATGAGAATCAGGGTAATTACACGGTTAAGCTAAATGTGAATTATGGCGGAGGAGGTTGTTTTGATGAAACCACACAGGACCTGAGCGTTTCAGAATTGTTTGCAGCCAATATAAAAGTAAATGGCGAAGAGGCGCCTGATGGCGTGGCCAATCTTTGTGAAGGCAGCGTGGTAACCCTTTCTGTGGATGTACCCGACGGACAGCTCACCTGGAGTACGGGAAGTCAAAACAATGAAATACAGGTAAACACCCCGGGATTGTACTCCGTTACGACCGGCGGAGGCTCCGACTGTACCAGCTACGACGAAGTAACCCTGGAAGAAACGCCAAATGTCAATGTGGAAATACTGACAGAAGAAACAAAAATTGCCAGGGGAGAACGCATTCAGCTTGAAGCAACCGGGGCAGATTTTTATAAATGGGAGCCGGAGGAAATACTCGATGACGCCTTCAGCCCAACCCCCATTGCCAGTCCCGATTTTTCTACCACCTTCAAAGTGACGGGCTCAAATAGCTTCGATTGCTCGCAAACCGATAGCGTACGCATCAATATAGAAGGCGACCGCAGCATACAGGTGATTGCAGAGCCTTTGTTTACACCAAATGATGATGGTATTAACGACTTATGGCGGATCAACAATATCAATAATTTTACCGGATGCGATATCAAAATATTCAATCGAAACGGGCAAACCGTTAGGGAAGACACGGGAATAACAGCCGATTGGGCCTGGGACGGTAAGATGGAAGGAAATGATTTACCCGACGGCGCCTACTATTTCGTACTGAGCTGCGGCGACCAGGAGACATACAGTGGCAGCGTAACGGTCGTCAGATAGCGCAAATTCGTCGAAAATATTACTTAATGTAATAAATATTACTTTTTTGCCATGTGCAGTAAAATGTTTGCTGCACCTATTTTTTTATATTTAAAAGTTAAAAAAAATATTGACTTTTTGATTTTGTCACATGCGTAATAACAGGCGGTTACGTTGGAACAGCCAAATGTATATATGCATAAGATTAAACTATTTTTGCGGTCTTACTATTTTTTTAAGACAGGATCATTATGAGAAGCAATTACATGAGAAAAATTCTTTTAACATTTGCCTTCATTTTTTTACTGGGACTCACCCAAACCTGGGCACAAGATCCTTTCATCACCCGCTATGACGCCATAAAACGTTCGGAGCGATGTTTTACCATCACGGAGGACATCAACAACCAATTCGGGGCGGTCTGGTGGACTGAACGAGTGGACTTCAGTCAGGACACCCTTTTCAACTTTGTGGTTTATATGGGTGACAAAAACGGCAATGGCGCCGACGGACTTGCTTTCGTAATGCATAATGACCCGCAGGATACCCTGATCGATCCTTCCCGAACCTGGAATGCCGGTGGCAAAACCTACAAAGTGGAGGCCGCAACTGGCGACAGGGGTGGTGGATTGGGCTATGCAGACCATTATACTATCAATGGTCAGGCGCTTCAACGAATTTTTCCTTCGGTAGCAGTAGAATTGGATACCTGGAACAACAATGATGGCCAGGATGGAAGAAATGCTTCAGGGTGGCCGGCTAGTCCATACAGGGGATGGGACCACACTGCTGTGGTATATAATGGAAACATGTATACCGAACAACAGGTCATTACCGACAACCAGGGCAATACCGACCGCATTCTTCCTCTTCTTCCTATATTGGATAGTAGTGGCAATGTATTTTATGGCAATAATAAAAACATTGAAGACAACCGTTGTTATACCTTCCAGATCCGATGGGAAGTGAATGCCGATGGTACGCAAACCCTGGAACTTTGGGTGGATGATTACGATGGTACCACCAATACCAGTAATCTGCAATTGGTTATGACCCATACAGATGATATGATCAACAATGTATTTGGTGGACGGACAGTTTATCGTTTTGGTTTTACCGGTTCAACCGGTGGCGCCCGGAACGAACAAACAATTTGTTTGTTAGGTGAAAACCTCACCCCTTTTGCAAGGGACGACTTCGTCAGCATACCACTCAATACAATTAGTGTAATTGATGTAGAGTCTAATGACAACGACCCCGATGGCGATGCGTTGAGCGTGCCAGTAATTATAACACCTCCTCGACATGGTACAGCTAATATATTTGACAGTGTAGATATAGACTTTATGCGATATACGCCCAACACCAATTTTGTGGGCATTGATTCTGCGGTTTATGTAACCTGCGACGTGAACTCTACAAAATGTTATGCCAAATGCGATACAGCGACAGTTTACATCAATGTAGATTGTGTGCCGTTTAGCATTGATGCGCAACAACTGGCCCCTAATGTAAAATGTGTGGATTCGCTTCCTGATAACGGCTCAGCGGAAGCCATGCTAGCAGCAGGAAGCTCAATGTGGGGCACCTTATGGCTGGAAGATTTTAGCGACCTTTCAACTGGCACACAAAATGACGCCGGTGCAACCGCATGGACCTCAAACGGCTGTGGTAGGGTAATATATAACAGATACCGACTTTGGAATTGTACCGGACTATTCGAAACACAAGAAATAGACATCTCTGCCTATACGGATGTTTCGGTCAGTATAAACCTTGAGTCCAATGGACCAATGGAAAATGCGGATTATCTTAACGTCTTTTATGTACTTGATGGTGGCGCCGAAGTGCCCTTCCCTACCAACGGACAAAATGTAAACAATTTCGGAAACAGAGTAGCTACAGCCGACAACTTAAATGGCAACACGCTCAGGATTGTTATCAGGTCCAGGACCTCTGCGAACAATGAAAGTTATTTCTGGGACAATATACGCGTACAGGCCATTGGCGCCGGGGTAACCAATATCAACTTCGACTGGTATTATGACCGCCTGCCGGATGGCGCTCCCGATCATACCGGACAAGTGATCAACAACTTACGACATGGCGCCTATTACATTACCGGTAGAGATGCTATTACGGGCTGTCCTTCCGATACCGTCAGCGTGACTATTGATAGTACAGGAAGTACTGTAGATGGGTTTATATACAATATTGCACCTTTCACTAGTTGTATTTTACCTTACGACGGTGAACTTGGTGCAGGCGTCAGAAGTGTTGGCGATACTTTAACTGCTGGATATACTTTCGAGTGGTACCCATCTAATTTCCCAAAGGTTGGCCCTCCAATACGTATTGGACCCATTGCATCAAATTTACCAGCAAACTCATTTGCCGCAGTCATTATCGAAAATGCTACTGGATGTGAAACTTTGGTTGTGGATACTGTTCAAAATAATGTGTCGCTCCCAATAATTTCAGCAAGTAATTTGGCAGATGTTACTTCATGCATAAACCCTAATTCGGGAATTGCCCAGGCCAATGTGGGCGGGACAACTACCGGATATACTTTTGAATGGTTCATTGGTAATAGTGTACAAACTGCTCCACCGGATTATGTGGGTGATACCATAGATGTATTGCCCGGCACGCAAAACTATACCGTACAGGCCATTGATAATGTATCACAATGTGCCTCCGATCCTGTAACCATTACCATACAGGACCTGTCATCACCTCCCGTACCGGTGGTTACCAATATAGAGCCGCAGATCAGTTGTGACCCGAATGCCCCAACCGGCGCGCTTAGCGCCGTGGTGGATGATGGCGGGACACAAACCACGACAGGCTACACTTTTACCTGGTTCAACGGACCGAATGATGTGATTCCTGCAAGACCCGGATATACCGGTGGCCCCGATGTAGACAGCCTGACTGCCGGCGCCTACCGCCTGATTGTAGAAGAAGATGCAACAGGATGTACCGCGCAACTCGATACGGTTGTGGAAGAAGCTATTGACACCGTGATCATAGATAATTTGGTGGCCGCACCGCTTACCTCATGTGTAAGCCCTGACGGATCGATCACCATAACCCCTGATGGAAATATCGCCGACTTCACCTACCAGGTATACGCCGGAAATGGGGTGATCCCTGCCAACCTGATCGCAGACGGAAGCAACAATGTGTTCAACAACCTGGATGCAGGTCAATATACCGTTACGATTTCCAATGCCGTAACCAGTTGCGTTTCGGCGCCCGATACAATATCGATACAAGACAATACCATCATACCGGATATCACGCTGGCAGTGACTGATCAACTTTCCTGTGCACCGGCAACACCAACCGGTCAGATACAGGTGAGCAGCTATACTGCGGGAACTGTCGCAGATTACAGCTTTGCCTGGTTTGAAGACGATACTTCGGGCATTCAGCTCTCGCCCACCACCGAGGTGATCAGCAACCTCGATAGCGGCGACTACGCCCTGTTGATCACGCACAATACCAGTGGCTGTACCAATGTTTATTATGCGCGTGTTGACCAACGCATTGTATATCCGGATGTCGATACCGTTACCGCGGTGGCTTCTACCTTCTGTTACAGCAGCGCCAATGGCGAACTACAGGCAGCCGTAAACGGAGGCCTGGGCGATGAAGATGGCTACGAGTTTATCTGGACCAACCTTGGTACCGGCGCTACACTGGCGTCAAATGCCGATACTTTGATCAATATGCAACCCGGTGATTACGAAGTGACCGTGGTTCACCCTGATACCTTATGTTACAGCAGTCCGGTGCGTGCAGTCGTTTTGGACAACACCGTAATACCAGGACCCGATATCGCGATCACCGACAATACCTCATGTGATCCGACCAATCCGAACGGATTGCTGGAAGTAACTGCTGTGCCAAATGAAGCTGCTTATGCGCTGGGGGATTACAACTTTGACTGGTACACAGGAGCCGACACGACAGGCGCAGCGACAGAAAGTGGAACGAATCCTTATGACACATTAAGTGCAGGTGTATATGCCCTGCACATTACAAATAACGTAACGAGCTGCGACAATGTAGTTTTGAGTTCGATTGACGACCTCAGCACCATACCGGTGATAGATAACATTAATGTGAATCCGGTGGTCAATTGCGGTGACCCGTACGGCAGTAGCGCTACAGTGACAGCGTTGAACGGAACGGGTTCTGTACCCGCCAACTACACCTTCGAGTGGACCAACATTACCGATCCTTTGAATATCGAAGTTATTCCGGAGACCGGAAATGCCATATCTGACAACGTACTGGACGCCTATGCGCTTCCGGCAGGGGATTATGAGGTGATCGCTTATGATCCTTATAACTGTCCTTCCGACCCGGTAAGTTTCCAGATCACTGATGATTCTGATGACCCGGTCGTAAGCCTGGTGACCAGCCCGAATTCATCGTGCGACCCGACATTTTTCAATGGTTATATTACAGCCGACGTTTCGGGGAATGCACCTAAAGTAAGAACAGACTTTACTTTTGCATGGGAAGCAATACCTGGCGGCGCCCCGGTTGCAGATGTAGAACAGGATACCCTGGCCTACAACCTGGGTAGTGGCAACTACCGCCTGACCCTTACTGACATCGCCACGCAGTGTACCACTTCTTCAGTAGCCAGCATCATCAATGCTCCGGCAACAGCGCCACTGATCGATACGGTTTACACCCAGGCCCTTTTAAATTGTGCCAGCCCGGATGGTGAGATCAGTTGGAATGTAAGTCCGATTGAAACCATTCCTCCGGCCAATACAACAGATAGAACGTATACTTTTTACATGGAACCGGGGACATCCGTTGATCCTGCAACAGCTACTTATTCCGATCAAACTACTGGCGGAGGTGATGACGAAGTAGTATTTGCCAATTTGGATTTCGGTGATTTCACAGCGGTAGTGGTGGATGAATTTACAAGATGCCAATCTGATCCGATGAGTGTATTTCTGGATGAAGCGCCGGATTTAGAAATTAATGTCAATAAAGTTTTCCGACCTTCAGCATGTAATGGTCTGGATGGAATTGTAGAAGTAACAGCATCATCAACCAATAACTCTTCTCCTACGGGTTCAGGCTTCAATTTTTCATGGGAGTTTTTAGGAGATAGTCCACTGAACAGTCCGCAAGCATTTGTGGGCACTATATCCAATAGCCCATTTTTATCTGAAGGAACAAATCTAACTTCAGGTTTTTACAGGGTAATAGTTGATGACAATGAAACCGGATGTACGGGTGAGAAAGTAATCTATTTGGAAAGCCAACCAGTACCTGTTAATGTAATTTTAGATTCCAATAATACAGCAAAGTGTGATCCAGGAGAAGGTGATATTCAATTTAGAATAGACAAACAACCATTGAGTTTGCCGCTTGATCAATATAGGGTTTATTTGTATTCAGGAGATATAATTGATCCTGCAAACCTCTTGGATTCTGCTGATATGGTAGATGGGCCTACATTCATCGGAATATTCAATTCTTTGTCTCCAGGAACTTATCTGGTTGTTGCTCGTGAAATTGGTGGCGCCAGATGTTTTGCTGAACCCTCCGTAGTTGATATACAGTTGATACCACCTGAGCCGGTAATTTCTTTAACTCCAACTGTTGATTTTACTTGCACAGGAGCTTTAAATGGTACAGGTGCTATAACCACAGCAATAGAAGTTGGTGGTGTACCAGATAACGGTTATGTTTTCGAATGGTTTGTTGGCACCGATACATCATCGAGTGGTACAATGATCGGAACGAACCAGAATATCAGTGATTTATTTGCAGGCACTTATACTTTGGTAGCAACAGATAATGATGATTCAGGACCAGACGGTGAAGGATGTATCTATACAGAAACGGTGACAATACAAAAAGACCTCCGTGATCTGCAAATCACTGATGCCGACATTACCGATAAGCATGTCTGTAATGCAGACAATGGTGAGGCGGTTGCCACAGGGATTTCAGAAGACGGCGTGGCGAACCTGATAACCGCACTACCTGATTATCAATACTTTGAACTCAGGGATAGCAACTTTGATTCATTGACTTCATTCAATGGTAATCCACCGACACCTTTCTCAGATTTAGCTCCCGGCGATTACTACATGATTGCACAAAACGATGTCACCAAATGTTTCACTACCCCATATAGCTTTGAAATAGAAGATGTGACCGTAAAGCCAACGATCAATATGGCGCTTTCTTCACCAAATTACAGCTGTATCAGTGGTGGCGGAACCGGTGAGATCACGGCGGATGCCAATGGCAGCGTTAATCCGACAGAATACGACTTTACCTGGTTCCAGGGTACGGATACTTCGGGGGTTACCAATACACCGATCACTTATGCCCCACCGCATATTGCGCCTAACCTCGACGACACTACCTATACCGTAGTCGTTACGGACATCACGGATGACAATGCAGGATGTGTGGCCAAACGTTCACTTACCGTTCCATACGTGAAAACCACAGTAACCATACTGGAAGCAGATATTGCGATTACGGATCAGACCATATGCGGACCGAACGGTACTATTGCGATCACTGCCATCAATGAAGACTTTCGGGATGGCAATCCGCCGGCAGTAACAAATCCTCCATATTTAGGATTTTATGATGCGGAATTGCTGAATGATCAATTGCATCCGATCAACCCCGCCTTTCCCGATAGTGCCTATGCCAACTTTGATGCGGTTGCCGGGGCATTTACCAATGTGCCTGCGGGTACGTACTACGTACGTGCGCTCAATGCCACAACAGGTTGTTCATTCGGGCCAACTACTCAAGCCATTGTAAGAGACCGAAGCAATGAGCCTTTATTTGCCATAAACGAAACGAACCCGGATGAATCTTGTCCGGGAGGTATGCCCAATGGCGCCTTGTTAGTAACCGCCGCGGGCGTTTCGGACAATGACACCAACCAGGGGAACTTCACCTTCGACTGGTACGAGACAGCCGGTAATACTTTGATTCGCTCCGGGGCTACCATAAACGGACTGGCTGCCGGTCAGTACCGCGTGCTCGTGACAGACAATTCCGGTTTGGACCAAAACTGTACGGTGGAAGGTACCTTTACGGTATCGCGCGACCAGCGAACTGTGGCTGTGGCCGCCTCTCCTTTTGACCAAAACGTTTGTTACCCGAATGGAGAAGTAAATATTGACCGGGTTACTATAAACGGTACTGACGACTTAACCTTTAGTGGTGATTATCAGTTCAGGTTGTTAGATGACCAACGCAATGTGCTCATCACCTATTCTGACGATTCGACCTTTACCGGACTGAATGCTGCTACCTATTTCGTTATGGCACGCGATGTGCAAAGCAATTGTGTATCGCAACCGTTCCAGGTACGCGTAGATGACATCAGTGTAGATCCAAATGTAGGCATCGCACTGGTCCAGCCTCAGTACAGCCGCAATCCGGACCCGACCTCATGGACAGGCGCCCTGCTGGGCAGTGCGAGCCATCCGAATGCCAATATAGATGCTGAAGGATATACCTACAGCTGGCACCAGAACTCTGTTTCAGCGCCTCAAATAGGTGCTACTTTGGATATCGACAGCCTGGATCAGGGAGTTTACATTCTGGAAGTGACCAGCGATTCTACGCTGTGTACCAACACGGCGGTATTCAACCTGCCATTCGAGTTCCTATTACCGGAATTCAGACAGGACCTGGCCAACCAGACAGTATGTGCCCCTGCTGATGGTAGAATAACGATTTACGACGTAAACCTGTCTGATTTCAGGAATCCTGATACACTGCGGAATTATGTAGTATACGGTTTTGTCGGACAGTACGATCCGAACAACCCTGACTTTACTTCTTCCGGTGCCGATACGGCAAGATGGAGCAATCTGTCTGAAGGCATTTATTATCTGCAAATCAGGGAAAGCCGATGGCGCCTTGAATCACAGCCTGTTTCTGTAATAATTGAAAATGTAAGTACTGATCCGGTGATCTTCTTCAATCCGTCGGTATCACGTGACCAAACCAGTTGCGAACCGAATGATCCATTATCAGTAAATGGGGCAATTGGTATAACCGCCCAGGAAGTGGACAACTCGACCGATACTTATCAATATCAATGGTACCGGGGGGTAAGCGTTGACCCGGCCAATATCATAACCGATTCAACGAGAAGCGTCATAACCGGAATGATGTCGGGAAGCTATACGGTTGAGGTATTTAATGACCTGACCCAATGTACTTCTGCCAAAACATTTAATATCGTGGATGATATCAACCGTCCGGTAGTAAGCGCTTCGGCAACGCCGCTTACCAATTGCAATCCGGCGCCGGTAAATGGTGTAGTCGCGGCGAACGTAATCAACTCGAACACCTCGCATATCTTCAACTGGTATGTAGGTACTGAAGCTACGGGTACTCCGGACTTTGAAGGTCCGGTATGGGAAGATCGTCCGTTGGGTGAGTTTACTGTACGGGCGATCGACGCCAGCCTCGGAACGTGTATTTCCGATCCGGTAACGGTACGTGTAGATGACGGTACCATGCGACCTGTCATTAACTTGCAGCCGATCCTTCCTCTGGTCAACTGCGATCCGGAACGTCCGAATGCTGTAGTTGCAGCCACGGTTAATGGAAATGTGGTTGGGCACACATTTGAATGGTTCTATGAAGATAACTTGTACTATTCAGGCCCTACGGCTGACAATTTGAGTGACGCCACCTATCAGCTTGTTGTAACCAATGACATAACCCAGTGTGCATCGACGGTAGATGTTCGTCCTGATGTGGCATTCCGATTGGTTGATGCACCGGATGTAGCCATTCTGCAGGACCGTACCAGTTGCCTGGTACCTAATGGAGCGGCAACCTCGAATGTGAATGGAAATGTGGCCGATTATATCTTCCACTACTACTATATCAGTAATGGTGAAGAGCAAACTGATAATCGTTTTGAAAACAACATTATTTACGACCTCGACTCCACCGGCTACTATGTGACGGCGGAAGACCGGTCAACCGGATGTTTCTCTGAGCCAATGCGCTTCTATATTGACGATGCGACCTATTATCCGGAATTTATCGTGGAAACCACACCTTCCAACTGTATTGAACCTACGGGTACCGCTGAGATCAGGTATGAAGATGTGACGCAATTTGTAAGCAACGTTGATTACATCAACCTGGAAACCGGTGAGGAATACAACAATGAAACGCTGAATAATGTGCCATTTGGTGAGTATATGGTATTGGTAGAGGGTACGGAAGGATGTATTAATGAAAAAGAATTCAGCATTTTGGGCGATGTTATAGTGTACAATGGAGTATCGGCCAATAATGACGGTAGAAATGATATTTTCAATGTATTGTGTATTGATCAGTTTCCCGAGAACAATGTGAAGATCTTTAACCGTGCCGGCATGCTGGTATACGAAATGGACGGTTACGATATCAATGATTCGCAAAAAAGTTTTGATGGTATCTCCAATAGGGGCGCTGCAATAGCCGGAGAAACATTGCCGGTGGGTACTTATTTCTATGTTATCGATAAAAATGACGGAAGTAAACCAATAGTAGGATATTTAGAGCTGGTTCGATAATTTGCATGAAAGATGAAGTGTCTTAGATATTTTTTAAGCTTAATACTTGTACTGTCGTCATGGCAGGCTTTTGCCCAGCAACGGCCCATCATTTCCCAGTACATGTTCAATCAACTTGTACTTAATCCTGCTTATGCAGGCAGGGACGACTATACCTCATTTAATGCCGTTTACCGAAGTCAGTGGGTCAATGTGCCTGGTGCGCCGGAATTGGGCTCATTCACTGCTCAAACTGGTTTTAAAGACCGACCAATTGGTGTGGGATTGATGTTGGCTTCGGATAGAATTGGTATCCATAACAATATGTTTATTTTCGGAAGTTACGCGTATAATATCAGGATGCAAAACGGTGGCAAACTGGCCCTGGGACTGCAGGCAGGTTTTAACTATTTGACCAGTGATTTCAATCAACTTGATATTCTTGATCAGGATGACCCCTACCTGTCCGGCCAACAAACCAAATTTCTTCCTAACTTCGGTACCGGACTGTACTATCACGATGCCAAAAACTATGTAGGGGTATCGGTACCTTACATTCTATCCAATAAACGCATCAGGGAAGGTGACTTTTACCGTGATGTACGCATTGACCGGAATTACTACATCAGCGCCGGACGACTGATCGATATCGGGCCGAGAATTATATTAAAGCCCTCAATGTTACTCAGGCTGGGTGACAATATGCCCATTGGCTACGATCTGAACATCAACTTTTACTTCGATGAAATAGTAGGGTTCGGGGGCTCCTATCGCAGTGGCGACAGCTTTACCATCCTATTTGAAATGTGGGTGAACCGCTATCTGAAATTCGGATATGCCTATGACTATGTGATCAGCGATATAGGCGGGTTTACCAAAGGTACACACGAATTGATGCTGCGTTACCGCGTCAATTTTAGTGCACCCCGCAAGCACCGCATGTGCCCGGGGCAGTTGTATTTCTAGATACCAGCGCTGTCTGTTCCATCGGCGAAGGTATCTCCACAATCCTCATTAACTATAAGATTGATAGGGAAACATGCTTAATCTTCCTTATTCATTAGAAAAGCCTTCTGACCATATCCAGACTAAACATACAGGATATTTAAGAAAAGTATATATTTATATTAAAACAAGTATATATTTATTTAACGATAAGTATATACTTATTTATATTTATGTATATATTTAATTACAGACATGTATATACATATTTACAAACATATATATATTTACTTTAATACAAGTATATACTTATTTATATTTAAGTATATATTTAAATTCATTTATATATATACTTTATTTTATTTAAATATATATTTAAAATTATATGCTTCTGACCTGGATTTCTCATTGCCCGTAAAAATCTATTTTTATTTAAAAAAACCTGTGAAGCAGAGTTTGAATGTAGGTCAATCACTATTCAGTCATGGTATTTTTTAATTAAGATTCAAAAAACGTATTGAATGAACAAAAGTGTTCTCATTGTCCCACATTTACTTTACCGTAATTTGTGATCTGAACCCCTACATTATTATTTTCAGGATTAGAATCATTAACTTTTAATTCGCCTTGAATATTAATTGTATTTCCATCTACTTGCAGAAATGAATTATTTACCTCATCAGATATTGTAAGGGATTTACATTCTGAATCAGACGATAAATGTATGATATGCCCTTTAATAACTACATCAGATTCAATGCCTGGAATAGTACCATCGGGTAGTCCACCTTCCATTGGAGACCAGTTATTTGGATTTGACCATTCCCCATTATGAATAGAATAATGTCTACTTGAAAACTCTATATTCATTGGTGTGTAGGTAGTATTGTATATTCTTGTGTTCAAACCAGCGAATGAAGTATTAATCACTGTAATAGGAATATCAGCTGCTTCCGAATCTCTTTTATCTGATTGGATGATAGTTCCACGGTTCGCATCAGGACCAAGGCTTGCTTCCCCCCCTGTGATACTAATTCCATGACGATTGTAATCTAAAATTTCATTTGTTTCATTCCAAATAATCCGTACTGCAACTCCATTTTCTCTATTCACTATGAAGCTTGGATTATTTAAATTAAAATTGAAATCAAATCGATCCTGACCCCAGCCCTGCCAGGGACTTACGCTTGGTTGAAATTCAAAACATGCCACAGTTTTGTGTCCGCTTTCATAATTTTCTGTTATGGTATTAGCTATTTGTTCATCCGACATATTCTTGGTGTCCACATACATGTCCTCATAATATATGGTGAATGTTCTTAAAGGATCATTATTGTGGTCCCTAATTAAAAAAACACCATTCAATTCGTCAAAAGAGGGAAGTTTAAAGGTACAGTTATTATAGTTCTCCTCAAATGGCGCGGTTAATTTCCGCGTGTTATATCTGACTACTCCCATTGGAAACAGGCAATTATTATAAGTGATTTTACTTCCGGATGTATGCCAAATTTGTGGTGATCTGATTGTTGAATTATTAAATTCAATAGGCGCTGTAAATTCATCCCATAATTGCAGGGAATTAAACTCTTTGCATTCAATAGACACGATACTATTATATCTGAAATTAATGGCATCCCGATCATCCCTTCCCTTTACATGTGACACATAAAAGCGACCTTTTCCCAATATATTGTATTCTCCGGCCCCACCACGCCAGTCACTAATTATGGAATGATGTTTTGAAGTATCTGTATTGAACCAAATCACTGCATCTTCCTCAAAGAAAATATCGATGCCCGGCATAGTGATATGTTCGTCTCTGTAGGTGCCTTTTCTTACATAAACCAGATAATTCAGACTATCATCCTGATACATATTGTATGCCGCAACGGAAGCTTTATGAGGTAAAGACCATGGATTGTAGGGGTCATTTATAACTGCCAGACTGTCAACACCATGCATATCTACATGCAATACTTTATCATAATTATCTACGATGTTGTTTATTTCTATAACTTTAACAATAATATCCCTTCCAGAGATTTCTAAATCAGTAACCCAATCATTTGTTTTTACACAATAATAGTTGCCGGCATCATCCAATGAGGCGTTCTCAATAGAATATATATTGCTAGTGGCACCCACTATGGCATACGTTGAATCTGCCGTTTTTTTATACCATTGATATTTCGTGTGTTCGCCATCTAATGGTATGCTAAATTCAATTTGGCCTTCTAAAGGAATTGAATAAAATTGAGGATCATGAACTTCACCACGTAAATATTTAGTTGACTGATTTTCAACAGAAATACTATTAAATATTGTTTGACCGGGACCAGTATATACTTTTTCCAGCTCTGAGAAAGAAAAAAAGTTCCAGATAATGTTCAAATTCATTTGATAGGCCCAAACGGGAAATTGATTATTCTGGAAACCAGTGAGTTCATTATCAGATAAATCGATGTCTGAAATGTATTCAATATGAAAAATTGAATTGGGAATTTTGCCGCTTAAAAGGTAATTATACGCAAAACTCATTCTCTCAAGTCTATTTAATCCACCGAGAGATTCAGGGATCTCGCCTGTCATTCCAACATATTCTAATGATAATAATGTCACATCACCATTCTCAACAAAAACACCCCACCAGTTTGCAAAATCCTGGTTGGTTGTTCCACCTGTCAACCAATGGATATTGTAATCTCGTGCCCAGTTGACCCCTCCAGTTTGCTCATAAAGATCAACCAATGCTTCATACTCAACTTTGTCCCATACATACCCCTGTTCATATGCTTTAAAAGATATTTCCAGATAACCTTCTTGTTTATAATTAATCGAATCACCACTTCCGTTATAAGGGAATAGCGATAAAAAATATTCAGCATCAGCCGTCAAATTATAGATTTCAAAATTATCATCTACAAAATTCTGCACATAGTAACCATCGCTAATTTCATCTCCTGAATTAAAACCATTATCTCCACCGGTATATACAACACCGTCTTTAGGCAATATGGAAATCGGATTTGTACCAATAACAGCAATTATTCCTTCTGCACCTTCCCTTTGAGCACTTCCCCTGGCATGGTTAGTGGTTATTCGACCGAACTCAATTTCTTTAATCGAATGCTCCGGTTCAACTGCCAAGGGCTGTTCGGACAAACTGGTATTCAGATATAAATCAGATACCTCGCCCGCAGATAAAGCTTTATCATATACTCTTAAGTCGTCAATCCATCCATTCCAATACTCATTGGACATATTGATTTGATTTCCTACAAAGAACTTTGACAGGCTTAGATTCCATGACTTATCTGCCCGGTATAACTCCATCCCATCAGCATATATTGTTGCAGAAGTTCCGTCATATGTTAATACTATATGATGCCATTCATTATTTTGCCAGAAGTCTTGTATTTGTATATCATTTCCATACCCCCCTCCAATTAGTTGAGTGTTGTTCTGACCAATAAACATTGCGCTATTATTACTCGCTTCCCCATACGAAAAAATTATCCGATAGCCATTATCGGTTGTGGTGGATTTGGCCCAGACGCTTATAGAACGTGGTGAAAGTCCGTCTGGAAAATGACTTGTATTGGTATTTAATTCCAAATATTGATTCTGCCCATTCAAAAATAGCGATTTAGCACCTTCTTTTCTATCAAATTCGAAAACCGAGCCATTGTAGGCAATAGCACCAACATTAAAATTTGAACTATCTGTTAAATCTCCCTCAAAGCTCAATCTTAGTACCGGTTCATCTGATATGGGTTGAGGCAACGGGATATTCAAATGAACAATTTGACTCAACGATGATATTCCGAAATTATTAAAGGCCTGTACCCTTAAATATAAATCCTGATCATAAGAAAAATCACCAATGGAACAATTGGTGATATTTGCCTCAGTTGTATCCAAAGGGTTGAAATTTAATGTGTCTCCCATTGATAAATACACTATGAAACCACCTTCATTATCCGAATTATCGTGCCATGATAATTGAATGGAATCTTTTATTACACCATCGAACTCAAAGGAGGTTGGAGCAATAAGAAAATCATTAGGCAAAGGAGAGATTTTGGTATTATTATAAAGAAATCTTATTTGACGTGGATTTAATGCAAAATCATATACCTCCAAATTATCTATCATACCTTCCCAATGACTACCACTTTCATCAACTAGTTCACCAATGTAGATATTGTTGGCAATCAAATTCCAGTCGTGCTCCGCTCTGTTGAGTTCACTGCCATTGGCATACAAAACAGCCTCATTACCGTCATATGTAATGGCCACCTGATGCCATACACCTTCCTGCCAGAAGCCATTGGCTTCCACATTTTTATCCCATCCAAAAGCACCCCCTATCAGCTGGTTGCCATTTTGGCCTATATACATAGCATTCGCATACCAGGGTTGGCCATACGATAAGATATAACCATTATTTGGCACTTCTGTGGTTCTGGCCCAGACAATGATCGTTCTGGGAGAATAGCCATCAGGGAGCACCTCCGCACCTGAACTTACCCTCAGATATTGATTTTGTCCATTGAGTTGAAGAGATGCAATGCCTTCTTTTCTCTGAGTGACAAAATTTGGATCCCCGTAAATCTCAAGATCAATATCTTAGGATGAACTATCTTCAAAATTGCCATCAAAACTCCATTTGACGATGGTATAACCAGGGTTCGACTCAGTATATATTTTAACTATGTCTGAATATTCAGACACTCCACTTCCGTTATAAGCCCTCACCCTGTATTGATAGATTTCATCCAAAGCCAGGTTATTGATTGAGTAGGTGCTTATATTGGTATTTACCGTATCTCTGGTTGAGAAATTTCCGGTTGCACCTTTGTCTTCTTCAATGATATAACCCGATTCATTGCCGGCGTTGTCTTGCCACTCCAGTTGTATGGCATTAGCTCCTGTAATAGTAGCTAACAGATTGCCCGGGGCAATGATCGTATTGGGATTCTGTTCGGCAATTACGATTGAAGTGATGTAGGTCCAACTGGAGTTTTGGCCACTGGAGATGTTCACCACTACTTCTCCATTACTATCAGGAGTGATATTATAGACATCGGCTGTCTCCGAATAGTTGTTCGAGGCGTTGATCGAATCTTTTTTACTTCCTATGCTATAGACAGTCGTCCGATCCGCATCGTTATATTCCTGGTAAGCGTAGAAGTTAAAATGGTATTGCTTGCTGACATCCAGATTCCGGATCGTCAAAGTCATCGGCCCATTTCGGTAGTACTTGGTTTTTGTGACGTGTGCGGGGTATACCCACCCCATCCCGTCGGGCACACCACTATCTCTAATACCAGCCACAAAGTCCAATTCAACAGTGATACTACTTGGGTTTCCCTGATCATTAACCAGATTATCATAAACGGTATAGTGGCTCGTCTGTCCCATGGTGTAGTTCCATGGTGATACTTCCGGGTCGGTTGTATTGCTGAAGTTCAGCATGACTTTTTCCTCCTGTCCATATACTACCATAACTTGGAAAAATATAAGGGCAATTGCCATTCGTTTGCTAAGTGCGGTTAACAGGGTTCTCATAAAGGTTGAATTAAAATTTTTAAAAACAGCTACAGTGTTGTTTCACCAAAATCTACATATGATATTGTAATCGTTATGGATTTTAAATGGAAAAAGCACAGTTGGACATATGGGGCTTTTGCCTGTAATGACATCTGATGCATAAATTAATATTTTTAGAGAGAGACGAATGGATTCAATAGCATATAAAACAAAGGGAAACCAATTTCTACTCTCCGGAAACTGAACATATTAGATCCTAAGTAGAATAAACTTACTAAATAAAAGTTATATTTAATAGTTCAAAATCAGTTTTTTAGGTGATCAATTCCTAAATCCTAAATATGAACCGCATATTATTCTACAACTATAACACGGGCATTATTCGATTTCTCTAATACGCATTGATATGTATTGGTTATCTCCCGCGATAATTCAATGTTTTCCTGTACCGATAATACCCCTCCGTTCACCGATAAGACCGTATTGCCATTATCATTTCGAAGGATAAGTCTTTTTACATTCTGATTGTTTTCCAGTACGATCTGGTAACCATTGATTATTACGATATCTTCCGGTCCTGGAAATGCAGAAATTGCCGTTCCACCTTCAATATTTGACCAAATGCCATTGGCATTCCAGTTTCCGGATGTCACAGCATAAAACGTGGAACTTCCACGTAAAAAGGAAGAAGCTATTTTTGGGGTCACTGCATTCTGATCATACATCGTAATATCAATCAACAACCGTTCAGATGGATCTATCTCACTGTTGGTGTAGAACACCTCGTCATTGAGCTTATACAATATTTCATTTCCATTGCGCTCGATCCGGATAACCTGACCGGGTTTTGAATTTACTATGTTCTTTCCTGAGCCATTTCCCATTACGCGAAATACCCCATTGTGAAAGTATAAGCGATGATCAATCGTGTTGTTGGACCAGTCTACATCCATATCCGATAACCCAATAAAAAACCGGTTGGTAGGTGCGATATGTTGCTCATCCAACACAAATTCGATCCAGCCATCTGTGTTGGGCTGTAGTTCGTTCAATGAGGCTGCTCCGGTTCCCCAGCCGTTACCACCTGTTTTGATCAATGTCCCATCGGCCTGTTCTTCTACTCCCTTCAGGTTCTTCCACTCAGGCCGGTAACCAATGTGGAACCACTGTTCTTTTGACCTTCCCTCCGCATCGGTGACCGTCACTTCGTAGCGCCCCGGGGCCAGGTCGCTCACCGTTGCCGTGGTGGCGCCATGGCCCCAGGCGTAGCTGTAAGGTTCGGCACCATCTTGTGGTATCATTGTTATCGTTCCCATTGTGCCGTCAGGTTGGATATGTTCCAGCGTATAGTCCAGTTGGATCCCTTTTGTGAAGGAAGTGATGATTTCCGGAGTGGTGGCGTTTTGATCGAAAATGGAAACATCTACCATTAATCGAGGAGTGTCTTGAATCGGGCTCGTAAGCACAGCATTACCATTGATAAGGTATTCTATCTCCTTGTCGTTGCGTACGATCCGCAAAATGTCACCTTCTACTACATTTACTGATTTTTTGGTAGAACCGCTTTCTACAATTCTAATTTGTGAACCCTCAATGGAAAAAGCATGGTCAATTGAACTATTGCTATAGCTTGCATCGTCATCGGATAAGCCGATATAAATGCGATGACCGGTATTTATATAATTGGCACCCAATGTAAACTCTATCCAGCCGTTATCTCCGGGTTGTAATTCATTCTGTGATATTGCTCCTGCGTTCCATCCGTTGCCCGCCGTTTTGGTAAGGGTAGCATCCACATTTTCCTCAACACCCTTTAAATTGGTCCAATAAACCGAAACCGGATCATGTTGTATGAACTGCAGCGTAACCGGATCGGCCACCGGTCCGTCTACTTCCCCTATTTTGGTACCGGTTTCAACTGTGTAACTTTGACCAGGTACCACGGAAGCAGGTGCTTCAGAAAAGTAAAAATAGGGATCGCTCTTTTCAAGAGTAGCAATAGTCGTATTCAGATGGTCCTTTATTTTGAACCAGTACCTCGTTACCTCATCAGTGGCTCTAACAGCAATTCTTTGATCTGGCGTTACACTTCCCAAGGCAACAATATTGGGATCGATTTCAGGTTTGTGCCATTTTTTAACGATGGTTTCAAAAAATTTTACATACTCTTTTTCACAATAGGAAGCGTCTTGAATTCCATTTATTTTTTTTATCGTAAGTAAGGTTAATGTTTTTAAATGACCAATATTTCTAAATGCACCTCCTGCATTGGCCGGAAGTTTATGTGAGGCTACTATAAACCTATCATTCTCATTATATGCCTGAGTTTTTGAATGTACCACTGACCAAGGATCGTGACGGGTATTATTGATTAGATAAGACGGACAATTGTTAAATAGCGTCTCATAGTCCTCCACGCCATATTGCTGCACACATTGATTAAGAGAAGCTTTTTGATCCTCAGTCGCCGTTTCATTATACCAATTCATGATGCTTGATGGTGCAGAGTTTGTTATGCCATTATCAATAGAAAACTGCTTTACCCAATAAAAAAAACTACGATCTACAAATGAAAAGCTTTTGTTACAATTGGACTCTACCTGGTATGACACCACAGAAGCTTCAACATCCGGTACCTCCATTTGCCCATAAGATCTCGAAATGACAAGCGCATAGTCTTCACCTCCATCTGAATAGCTGTTTGAGGTTTTGCCATCAACACAAGTGAATTCGAAATTTACTCCATAATAATTGTAAACTCTTTTTGTACCCAGTTGAACCCTTGGATTTGTTTCAATATAAATCTTGTTCATAATGCTATAATCCACATCGATCATTACCTCATCCGGGTCCTGGGCTGACAATGAACCTGTGCCAACCAGGGTGGCCCAACTTGTTAGCAATAGCACTTTTAACACATACATCTTCATAGCTTTTTCATTCGTTTTTTACTCATATAACACGGACTACCTTACACCCACCTAAGGAGCCCCTTCCGCTATCTGCACGCTTACGCTTCCCGAAACACTGAATTCACATTGAAAGGCGTTATTATCCTTTTTGTTGAGCAGTACCTGCTCTGTAACGCTTAACAGGCCATTGGTAATTTGCAAAGCCGTGGTTCCGTTTGTATTACTAAGCGTTACACTGCCACATTCATGGTCTTCCGTTATCTCAATTATAAAACCGTCAATTACCACGTCATCTGTAGATGCCGGTATCCTTCCCAATGTCGGGCCGTTTTGGGTATAGGACCATATGGCAGGATCATTCCAGTTACCGGATGCAATGGCGTATAAAACCGTATACTCCACCATTGTTGAAAATTTAGTCCATTCGGTATAGTCACTGGCACCGCCACAGATCGAAGCGACCCTGAACTCATATTCAGCATCAGGTTCTAACCCTTCCTGCACATAACTGGTACTTCCGATATTGGCCCTTGTTTGAATAGATCCTACAGCAATATTGCGATATTGTACCGTATACGTTTCAGCCAAATCGAACACCTCCCAGCTAAATGTTGTGGACAAAATACCTGAAGGGGTTTCCGTTGTTGTAACCTGTAAATTTATTGGTGCATCACAGGTCCTCCCTGCCGGAGTGGTGAATGTCTGCCATTCTGTATACATGCTCGTTCCTCCGCAGATCGAAGCCACACGGTATTCATAATTAGTCTCAGGGTCCAGGCCTTCCCGTACATGCGAGGTGCCGGTGATATTGCTGATCCCCTGGATGGAACCCTTTTCGCCATGGCGGATTTGCAAACTATACTTATCTGCCAGGGTGAAGGCTTCCCAGCTAAATGTCGTCGCTAAAATGCCGGTGGGGAGTTGTGTAGTGCTCACCTGTAAATTGGTTGGGCCTTCACAGGTTAGCCCTGCCGGAGTGGTGAATGTCTGCCATTCTGTATACATGCTCGTTCCTCCGCAGATCGAAGCCACACGGTATTCATAATCAGTCTCAGGGTCCAGGCCTTCCCGTACATGCGAGGTGCCGGTGATATTGCTGATCCCCTGGATGGAACCCGTTTCGCCATGACGGATTTGCAAACTATACTTATCTGCCAGGGTGAAGGCTTCCCAGCTGAATGTCGTCGCTAAAATGCCGGTGGGGAGTTGTGTAGTGCTCACCTGTAAATTGGTTGGGCCTTCACAGGTTAGCCCTGCCGGAGTGGTGAATGTCTGCCATTCTGATATGGCACTTGTGCCTCCGCAATAGGAAACTACACGAAATTGGTAATTAGTTTCCGGGTCAAGGCCCTCTACGGTATATGAGGTGAGTTCCAAATTGTTTACGCCATGCTCTGAGCCTGTTTCACCATGTTTAATGATCAATCTATATTTATCCGCCAGTTCAAATGATTCCCAGGTGAAAGTGGTAGATAAAATACCGGTAGATAATTGTGTAGTAGTTGCTGCCAAATTGTTTGGTGGATCACAAGTCAGACCTTCAGGTGTAGTAAAGGCCTTCCATATTGAAATAGCACTCGACGCTCCACAAACGGAAACCACTCTAAACTCGTACTTTGTTTCCGGTAAAAGACTCTCTTGAACAATTGATGTTGTGGTAAGGTTACTTTTGTTAATTCTTTCACCTGTTGTAATATTTCGAATAGTTAAGTTGTATTTATCCGCCAGTTCGAATGCTTCCCAGGTGAACGTTGTGGCGAGTATTCCCGTGGTTAAGGGTGAAGTACTTACCTGAAGGTTAGTGGGCGCTTCACAGGTCAGGCCGCTGGGCGTAGTAAATGGCTGCCATGCGGGTTGGGCTATGGTGCCCCCACAAACCGAAACCACTCTGAACTCATAATTCGTTTCCGGTTCAAGGCCTTCTTTTGTAAAACTCGTTCCGGTGATATTGCTATTCATATCTACCGAACCTGTACCTATATTCCGTATGTGCACACTGTATTTATCCGCCAGTTCAAATGCTTCCCAGGTGAACGTTGTGGCGAGTATTCCCGTGGGTAAGGGTGAAGCACTTACCTGAAGGTTAGTGGGC
>DNTA01000205.1 GCA_003500135.1 Cytophagales bacterium
GAATACAGGATATTATGTGCATTGGGCAAATCAAGCTGAAAGCTTGAGCAATTATTACCACAAGTTACGCAAAGCTAAACTTGCGGCAGGTGTGAGTTTGTTGATCTCTGCCTCGACATTAATTTGTGCTTGGCCACCAGGAGTCTTTTTAATCAGCAGCATCCGGCAACTTGCAACTGAAATTTGCGCAGTCAATATTTCCTGCGCATTCCGCGATACTCTACATATTAGCTTAACTATTTCTTATCCCAGATCAATCAACCAGCATTTTAAATTGGCTTACAAAACGTGGAACCAATATTGGGACCGGCACAAGACAAAATAAATTCTACGCACAGATTAAAGATCAGCACCCTTTCTAATCATAAAAAAAACACTGCTTCAATTGGTCTTATTCTCAAAAATTAGAAGTGCATTCTTGTCTAAATCCATGTCATCCTCAGATTTGGAGTTTTGATTTTTCAAGACATTATCAAGGTTCATTGCTCCGATCAAAACATCCACATCTCCATCTCCGTCAAAATCAGCTGAGGTCATGGTATTCCACTGGTTTTGAGCAGACTCCTCGAATGAAAATGGAGTAAAAACATAATCACCAGTATTTTCTAAATAAATGATTCCCCTTTCGGGATTTTTTTCCATATCTGCAAAATTTGAAGAAACCAGGATGTCGAAATCGCCATCGAGATCGAAATCTTTGCAGATCGATTTTCCGGCACCATAAATAGGATAGAAGTACTTCTGCTCAAAATTGTCCCCACCATCATTTTCTAAAATTCTGATGCCATGGTATGGCTTAAGTATTTGCGAATAATCAAAGTTGTCGCCGTTGACATAAATAATGTCCATGTATCCATCACCATTAAAGTCCTCCAGGTCAATATACATCGATCCGTAAACCGATGGGAACCGGGCCACCAATTTCAGGTTCCCCCTGAAATTCCCTTCCCCATCATTGTAGTAGATCATGATCTTTTCATCACCCTGGGCAAAAAGTGCCGCGATATCAATAAGTCCATCCTTATTGAAATCATGCGTCTTGACCATAATTGATCCGGGTACATTTTCAATTATTTCATGCTTATACAGCGAATCATTTGTGGATAAATGTATCGACAGCCGGCCAATGTTATGACCATATTCGCACACCAAATAATCTGTACGACCATCATAATTGAAATCAACAGCCAAGCTTGCCACCGGGCGAAAAAGTGAACTAATGATCGGTTTGGCCGGTTGATGCCGGAAGTTTCCCTCGTATTGATATCGAATAATTTCGCCCCGATCCAAATTATTAGGGTGGAGTAAACCAGCCAGTGTGAGATCAACATAATCGTATCCAAAACTCATGGACGTTGGTGGGCTGGGCAATTGTACGGTATCCATAAGCTCACCACTGTAATCCATCTGATAGAGGATGTTATTATTTACATCCCCTGCAAATACATTTTTGCGCAAGGTATCCAAATCCAATAAGGTGATGATGGAACTGCTCGAAATGTCCTTAGTAAACGGACGCACGGAAAACGTCTTTCCTTTGGGATTTGGCTCAACATCAAAATTTTGTAATTCCAGTGAAGTTGGGCTAGTTTCAAGGAAGTAGTCCACAATGCTCTCCCACTGACCCTGTTCCATTGCCGGCTGTTTTGGTACGAGCATAGGGTTCATCGAGGGGTGAGGTAAACCCCTATAATAGTGCATGCCCAATCGCGGCCCCATTTTAGGGAGTACTTTAAAAAGCCAGGTTTTCTTGTCTAGCAAGGCCGGTTTCGATTCCATATGACACGTGGCACAATACACTTTGGCGAGGTTTTCTCCTTGCTTTAGGTAAGCTTCATGCCGTAATTCTTCGCGACTCTTGCAGCCGCCAAACAGCACGACAACAAGGACAATCAAAAGCCTGATGTTTTTCATGAAGGTATTTACATAAAATAATCTAAAAAATTACTGTGAATATCCATAGAAAACGCCACTCTTAATAGACTAAAAGGGCTTTATTGCGATTATTTGTTCATTTATTGTCTGAATGCACTCCTTTTCATCATCAGCTTAATAGCAAAAAACCAGGGTGTAGCACAAAACACCCAAATCCTGGAAAGACCTTCAAGGTTTGAGGCAAATGATTTACATCTAATTCTAAGCTTAAATGGCATTCTCTAACTAAAAAGCCTTGAAGGTCTGGTGTGAAAAGCTTTTTATAAAAAAGGGGGAAAGTCGCACACCCAAAAAACTACATCTCTTCTATACTTTTAAAAAAATTTATGTTAAAAGGAATTAGCAGAACGCTTAATTTTTGTAAATCTTGTTTGCCCCAGGGTAGAACATCTCTGCCATCGATTATTCGGGGGGAAAGGGCATGGTGGACATACTGCATATTGGGCAAATCAAGCTGAAAGCTTGAGGAATAATTACCACAAGTTACGCAAGGCTAAACTTGCGGTAGGTATGTTATTGAAACCCCACTACCGCCTCTCCCGCAAGTTTAACGATACTGCCGAAGGCAGTTGAAGTGTAACTTGTGGAAAAATTGACGCAAGTTTTTAACTTGCACAACGGTAATATGTGGCTGTGCAATGAGTGTGTCGATAAATTCCGAAGCCTGGAAGAACCCACAGCTACCAACTGTTAAATGACAATGAGAACTTTAATCTTCCTTATAGTTTTTTCAGCCGCCTTCATAATTGGCTCAGTGGTTCAAGCCTGCTCTGTAGTCTATTATAAAGACGCAAAAACAGGTAAAATCTACGTGGCGAATAATGAGGATTACTGGTACGATACGGAGGCGCATATCCAGATCGAACCTGGAAAAGATGGCGAATTCTCCAGGCTTTGGTATGGTTGGGATGACTTCGCCCAGGGCGGTGTAAATGAAGCCGGTCTTTTCTTTGATGGTGCTGTAACACCGCAGCAGACAATTTCAGATGGCTTCAAAAAAATCAAGGGAAATCTCGGAGATGAGATCCTGGCCAATTGCCACAACGTGGAACAAGCACTGGGGCTACTAAAACAGAAAAATGTCGGCCTCACTAATGCGCATATGATGATCGGCGATAGCTCTGGAAATGCGGTGGTAATTGAATGGACGGGAGCAGAGATGCGGCTGACCTGGATTTCTGAAGGGCACCTAACCATGACCAATTTTCTGCTAAGTGATACTACAGCAGGAAATTACCCCTGCCATCGATACAAATCGATAGAAGAAAATATCAGTCAGTTGCGCTCAAGCAAGGAGACTATCACGCTAAATAAATTTGGGAATGTCATTAACCGTGCAGTCCAGGTGCCGCAGACCGATGAGCGGGGGAAGATTGGCGGAACCTTGTATTCGTCATTTATCAACATCACCGATATGGAGTTTGTCCTGGTTTACAAGCTGGATAATACGAAAGTGACCAAGCTTGATTTGAAATATGAGTTTCAAAATACATGGAAAAGTAAGAAGATAAAACTAAATTAGTGTTTTGGGATTTCAAGAAATCATTTTTTTGCCCGATCAAAAATCAAAACATGATTAGACAAGCAATAACCCTATTTCTGATAGCGATGCTATCTTTTTCTGCACAGGCGCAGCTAAAAGCCCTTATTGTTGATGGGCAAAATAATCATGCTGTATGGCCAAAATCCACCATCATGATGAAACAGTATCTGGAAGAAACTGGCCTTTTTGAGGTGGATATTTACCGGTCAAAATACACCTGGCGGGGAGACCGCGAGAAGGATTATCTTCCGCTGGCTGGAGTTGGAGAAACTGAAGATTTGAAGGATCCTAAGGCTGATCCGGACTTTTTGCCGAAGTTTAAGGATTATGATGTAGTGATTTCCAATTTCGGTTGGAAGGCTGCCGACTGGCCAAAAAAAACTCAATTGGCCCTGGAGAAATACATGAAATCCGGAGGCGGTTTTGTGTCAGTGCATGCCGCTGACAACTCTTTTCCCGACTGGCTGGAATACAATAAAATGATTGGCATTGGTGGCTGGGGAGGCCGAACAGAAAAACATGGTCCTTACGTTTATTACCTAAATCGCGGCGAGCTGATCCGCGATATCGCTCCCGGTAGTGCTGGTGCGCACGGGCCGCAGCATGAGGTGCCAATTACAGTGCGGGTCGCAGATCATCCGATCACTAAAGGAATGCCCACAAACTGGCTGACAACTAAGGACGAGTGCTATGCAAAATTGCGTGGCCCGGCCGAAAATATGACCATTCTGGCCACAGGCAAGGACATGTCGGGCAAAGCGCCAACTGCCCGTCATGAGCCCATGCTGATGGTGATTGATTATAAAAAGGGACGTGTATTTCATACCACCCTGGGGCACGATGACTATTCCATCGAAAGTGTGGGATTTATCATTTCATTTCTACGAGGTACGGAGTGGGCTGCTACTGGAAAAGTAACCATACCAATTCCTGAAGATTTCCCAACAGCCGACAAATCTACCAGCAGGAAGTTTGAGTTGAAGGAATAGACAATCACCTTCTGCTGCAATTTTTGCACGACTGCCACAGAGGCTTGAAGCGTTATTTGACTGAGGTTGGAAGAATTTTGAAAAGGCTTTGGCGCAGTTCCAATGTATGGGTTTTATTTACTGGATTAAGTTTTTCAGTTCTTCGTCTTATAACTTGATTTGTATTTTCTATGCTTCTCTTGTTTTTAATAAATGTCACCGTAGGAATTCTTTTGATCTGGTCTGGTTATCTTATTTACAATAAGAAAAAATATCATCTTATTGCTGGATACAACGATATGAATGCTGACCAGAGAAAGAGAGTAGATATAAAAAGGCAATCTAAGGCATTAAAAATCGTCCTCTACTTCATCGGTATTTCAATAGCAATTATTCCTGCAACACTTCAACTCCTCGGCTATTCCAATTGGGGATGGGTGTATGCCGTCATAATTCTCCCTGCTGCTGCCTATTATATCATTATTTCCATTTTATCTATTTCAGGCAAGTGACTCTCTCCCGCAAGTTTAACGATAGTGCCGCAGGCAGTTGAAGTCTAACTTGTGGAAAAATTGACGCAAGTTTTTAACTTGCGCTACGGCAGTAAATGACTATGCCATGAGTCGAAATTATAAATTCCGAAACCAGGAAAAATTGTATTCGTGACTTTAT
>DNTA01000299.1 GCA_003500135.1 Cytophagales bacterium
TTTGACCGAGGAAAACAGGAGATTATTTGATGGATTTTGAAGAAGGAGTAAACTTGCTGATAAATTCTAATCTTGAAGGGCAAAATGTTTGTTGCATTTTTTTTAATGAGGTCAATAGTTATCTCAAATATTATTTCAGTGGCTCGAGTTATAGAATCAATGATCTGCCGAAAGATAAACATATCACCATATTACTATATAATATTGAAGAAGGATTTTACTCTGATAGATTTTACTCTGATATAAAAGAAATAAAATTAAAAGAAGATTTACAATTGAATTTCAATTTAGAAGATACAAAATCTTTTGACGAAATAATGGTTGAAATAAAAAACAGATTCGATAAACCAATGTAAAAAATAATCCGAAAAGGTATCTAGAAGCTAGGCGATCCAGGCAACCTTACCCATAATCGGAGTTTTCATTGAAAAAAGTCCGAACACCTTATTCTTTTGGCGGAAGTGATACCATGGTCGGATACTTTAGTCCTGGGGGAAAAATCAAAGGCCGCTAAAATCATCTGGAAACAAAAAAACCCGGACAGTTAAACCGGGTTTTTTTAAAAAATAATGTCTTTTTGTTAGTAATTTTCTGCTAACGTTTCTGCGCGATCAAACAATGTCAATGCTTTCTGAAGTATTTCATTGTATTCATTGATGATCGGATAGAATCCGTCATTTTCCCAAACGCTTCTGGCAATCTGCGCCTTTACCAGTGTTTTGATCAATCCTTCTGATCTCTGATAACCTTCCTCATCAAATTCAACGCCTTCCCTTTCACCAATTTCAATGATCTTATCCATCATTTTTTGCGTGATCGCAAAATCTTCTTTGAAGTCGGAAAAGTCCATGGCTTCCAACCTGTCCTGATGTTTTTCATAGTAATTCAGCACGTATTCCCTAATGGCATTGCTGTCGCGCAGCTTGATAAAATACATCGAAGAGTAGCTTGTATCCAAAGGCACGAATATATCCGGCATTATTCCGCCACCGCCATAAACAGTTCGCCCGTGTGTGGTGGTGTATTCCAAGGAATCATTTATCTCGATGCTGTCTTTATTGAAAAACTCGCCATGCATATTTCTGTTGGCCAGGTCTTTATAGTAGTCTTCCACCCCGTTGTCATAAGGTTTTTGTATACAACGACCGCTTGGGGTATAGTATCTTGAGATTGTTAAGCGCAACTCAGATCCGTCATTTAGTTTTATTGGCGATTGCACTAATCCTTTTCCGAATGACCTTCGACCCACGATCAGGGCCCTGTCATTATCCTGTAAGGCGCCCGCCACAATTTCCGAACCTGAGGCACTACCTTCGTTGATCAGTACGATTACGGGGCCTTCTTCAAACATACCATCGCGGTAGGCGCTATATTCGGCATTGTATCGCGTCTCTTTTCCGTCCTGAGATACGATCATCACATTGCCGCCCAACAATTCATCTGCTATGTTCACTGCACGATCCATGTAACCACCCGGATTGCTTTGCAGGTCGAGCACAAGCTTTTTCATGCCTTTGCCTTTCAGCATCGCCAGCTTTTCCTGGAACTCATCATATGTGGTGGCTGAAAACCTGGATACCTTGATGTAACCGGTCTGATCGTCGATCATGTATCCGGTGTCCACCGAATATTGTGGTATTTTATCACGAACGATAGTAAACTGCAACAGTTCTTTTTGATTTCCCCGCTTGATACCGACTTTTACTTTTGTGCCCTTTTTACCTCTCAGGCGATCAATTACGCCTCGGTTGGTAATGCCAATGCCCGCTACATTTTCACCGTCTACGGTTATGATCTTATCGCCCGAAAGCAATCCGACCTTTTCACTTGGCCCACCGGAAAGTGGCGCTACTACATATATGGTATCTCTGAATATATTAAACTCAATGCCTATCCCGTCAAATTCCCCCTGGAGTTCCTGATTGGAAAGCTCAGCCTCTTTTTTGGGGATATAAACCGTATGCGGATCAAGTTTTTCCAACATTTTGGTAATGGCCGTTTCGACCAGCTCTTCGCTATCCACCGGGTCGACATACGCTTTGTCGATGTAGGTCATTACCTCCCTAAATTTGTATAAGCTGGTAAAAAGATCTTCCTGGTTGGTGTCTTTTTGTGCCACTGTAGCTCCTATGAAGATGCCGGCAGCCAGACCTATTGATAAAATAAGTGGTATTCTGATTTGAAATCTCGTGTTCTTGATCTTACTCACAATGATGCCTTTTTGTGTTAAATAACGCAATTTACTATTTAAAATATATTTCCATTATACCAATGGTAAAATTTGCTCCTTTAAACGACGCAGAATTTTACTAATGGTTCAAACATATTCCCATTATTAAACTTATATTTGTACATTGGGTTTTGTGACATGTTAACTCCACGTAGAAATATAGCTGAATTGGTTCGTGAGAATATATTGCTGGGCCAGCATTTGTTCTCACTTGGTATCAAATTACTTGACTATTCAAATTATACATTGGAAGAGGCCTGCAAAAAGCACGGCCTGAATCCTGAAGTGGTGATCAATACGCTGGAAAGCGCCGTCCAAAATGATAAACACAGCATTGATGCTGAAATTTTACCTATCAGCGTAGTGGTGCGGTATCTTAAACACAAGCATTTTGAGTTTGTTAAAAAAAGGCTTCCCTTTGTACGATATCTCATCCACAATTTACGCGACGACCTATCCGTCGATTATGTAAGTGACCTCAAAATGGTATACCCTCTTTTTGAAGAGGATTTTATTCAACATATATATGAAGAGGAAGATACGGTATTCAGGCATATTTTGTTACTAAACCGTTCGGTCAAAAACATGGTGAATATTTCCGAAATGTATTATTCATTTGAAAAATTTTCTTTGAGTTCATTCGTAAATAACCACCACAAGCACCCAAATGAAATGGAGGGCATTCGACAAATCACCCTGAATTTCAATTCATGTGAAGCCTACAGCCAGCAACTGCAATACACCTTAAAAGCGCTCAAGTCATTTTATGAAGAGCTGGAAGTACATGCCAATATTGAAGATAACATCCTCCTGCCCAGGGCCATAGAGCTCGAAAAGAAACAATTAGCTTTTATTAAAAAGACCATCAGACAAAATTAATGGGCCGGCTGATCGGAATCGATTATGGTTTGAAACGAACAGGTATAGCTGTAAGCGATCCATTAAAACTCTTTGCATCACCACTAGAAACTATCCCTTCCAACACCCTATACCAATATTTAGAACAATATATGAAAGCTGAAGAAGTGGATGGTATAGTGATTGGAATGCCTATTGATCTAAAAGGCCGGGATACTGATTCTACGAAATCGGTTCGTACAGTTATAAAAAACCTGAAAAAAAAATTCCCCAATACACCTGTGAATGAAGAGGATGAAAGGTTTACCTCTAAAATGGCCCTTGATGCCATGATTGAGGGCGGTAGCAAAAAGAAAGACCGTCAGGAAAAAGGAAATATCGACAAAATAAGCGCCAGCATAATATTGCAATCATTTATGGACAAATAATACATATTTTGATTAATATATTTAAGTTTATTGTTCGAATATTTATATTTTTTCATGAAGTTGAAAAACACAAACCAAATACTGCTGGGCGCCACTTTCATATATCTTGTTGCTGTGACCTTCAAACTCAACAATTGGCCCGGCGCCACTGAGCTATCTGTGCTTTCAGCCCCGATGGTCTCCTTCTTATTATTTCGTCACCACCGTATTTTTTTCAAACAGGAAAAAAACATCCTCCTCAGGCACTTCATGATGTACAGCAGTGCATTTATCTCATTTTTCATTTTTCTTTCCCTGGCGGGGTTTACCAGCTTTATCAATATTTCTTACGATCTCATCCTTGCTTTTTCATGGACATCGTTAACTTTTCAAACTGTGGTTTATTATGTATATTATTTGATCAGCACAAAAAATAAGGTTAAACGAATTGGATACTTTACTTTTTTCCTGATCGGACTGATCTATTTCATCCAAACCATGTTTGTGATGCATATAGGCGACTTCTCGCTATTTTCAACTGAATTTTGGGGAGCATTGATTTTTACATTGGTTTCATTCGCATTGCTTATTCCTGCAAGGCGCCAATTTGCCTATTTGCAGTATCAGCCATCATTAATATTATTGATAGCGGGCCTGTTCATGCTCTCAGTTTTATTTATTTCCAAAAGCGCCTTCTCTCATTTCATGTAATTCACATTTCGTTGAAATCGGCCTAACAACATGTTTTTCTAATGATCAGTCGCTATATTTAGTTGTTTAACTCAGTAGACATGCGGATTTTTTGGTTGGCCCTATTTTTTATGATGAGTATCGGAGGTTTGTTGTCCTTTGGCCAAAGTACCGGAGAGGAAGAACCTGAAACCCAAAATACAAGAGTAAAAGCCCGGCCCGACCCCAGTAAACAAGGATCTAAAAACAAAAAAATTCGCTATATCGTCAAAAAAGACACTAAAGGATTCCTTCCCGGAAACAAATGCTACGAAGACGCAACAAGAGATATGGGGTTGATGTATATTGCTCTGCCAAAAGGCCAGGCCATGTATAAAAACGAGTGGAACCGCAATATGCACAACCTGGGAGTAAAGCTTTGGTTGCTTTTTACACGGGGGCCTTTTTGGAAGCTCAAGGTTAACAAGATATACCGCGATTGCCGGTACCCATATGGTGATGCAACGGGTTGATCAATCCTGCAAAACATTCACCATGAAAGTAGATTTCAGTGCAAGCCAGATCAGGAAAAACAGCACAGCCCATCGCAGATAAACCGAATAGTAATCAGTCGTATCTTTAAAGCGCGTTTCCTTAATTTCCGCTTTTTCGTACCTGTCGATTATTTTGAAGATTTCTTCGAGCGTCTGGTTATTTGAAGCCCTGAAAAAATCGCCATTCCCCAGTCGGGCAATCTCCCTGAGAGTAGTCTCATCGAGATTATTTTCGACATATCGCGTTTGACCAAAAGGCCCCACACTTACCGGAACTTTTCCTTCCCTGCCAATAGCAATGGTGTATATTTTGATATTGTAGGCACTCGCGAGCTTGGCTGAAGTGATAGGGTCAATATTTCCTGCCGTATTTTCACCATCACTCAGCAAAATGACAACTTTCGATTTAGACTCCGACTCGTTCATACGGTTGGTAGCCACTGCCAGTGCACTACCAATGGCTGTTCCCCTGCTTTCAATTTTATCAAAATCAATATCATTGATAAATGTATTGAGCAGTTCGTAGTCGGTTGTAAGAGGTGAAAGAGAAAAGGCTTCGCCCGAGAAGATAACCAACCCAATGCGATCCTGAAACCTTCCTTCAATAAAATCTTTGGCTACTTTCTTGGCTGCTTCCAGGCGGTTGGGCTTAAAATCCTGTAGCTGCATTGATTCAGAAATGTCAATGGCAAGCATAATGTCTATCCCTTCTGTCCATTGCTCTACCTTTTCATTGGTTTTTTGAGGTCGTGCCAGGGCAATGACAATTAAAGCAAACATAGCTGCAAAAAAAACGGGGGGAATAAACCGAAAGTAACTGCTCCAGTGGCTGGTCAACTCACTTTCGGGCAATGCGATGACGAGCTTTTGCTTTTTCCCCAACAACCACAGCGCCCTTAAAATAATAAGCAGTGGGATCAATAAAAGCAGATAAAAGAAAATAGGATATTCCCATGAAAAGTTGCCAAAAGTAGCAGGCATAAACCACTTCAATGAAAACCAATGATCAGGACTTCCGAAATTATCTGTCATTTCTAATCGATTCAATTTTTTTCTCGAACTGCTTTGCTGAAAATTTCAATAATACATCAAATTGTTCAAAAGGTACATTTAATGGATGATTGGCGTACAGGCTTCTATCAATATTCCGCAACACTTCTTTTATATCTTCTTCCGAATGCAACTTTAAAATTTCTTTGGTAGTCAAGGTACTGTAAGGCACTTTTTGCAATTTCTCCAGATAGTGCTTCCATTCGGTAAGCAAGTGTTCCACTTGTTTTGTATCACCGCGTTCTGCCAATTGATTCATGCGTACAAAGAAAGCTTTCGCAAATTTTCGATGTCGTTTTTTTAACCAATAAATCTGTATTTGCCGGGTAATCTGACGGCCGAAAACAAGGGCAACAATTATCGCAGTGACTACAAAAACACCTGCTATGATCAGCCAAAGAATCGTATTGAACTGAAGCTTAACCTCTTCATATGCCGTGTCGGCTTTTAGTTCTGTTTCCGGTCCAATTTCTTTTACATAGGATTTTAGAAATATGCTATCTACCCCAGAACTTAATGTGATGCTGTCATATCCATCAATTTTGTAAACCTCCATATCCAGGGTTTGTACACTATCGATCTCAAATGTAGTGAGGTAGTAAACCACACTGTCGTAGCTCATGGCGCTGTCTGAAACAGTTGGAGCAAAAGTTTTTGACACCAGTTCAAAAGGAGAAAAATCAAAAGCGCTGTCAGGGAACAGCAGCGCCATATCGCTGGGGTATTTAGCCGTAAGTACATAAGGCGCCTCTGCACCAATTTTTATACTATCCGATAAAAACCGCCCTTCGATCTTAAGCTCTTGTGCACCTGCACGCGTCAGGCCAACAAATATACATCCTATAATTACTACGAGTCTATGCAATTTTTCCAGCTTTATTTCTGATCCTGAAAAGTTGAATAAGTTTAGGTACATAGTCTTCTTTAGCATCTACATTGAGATAATTAGCTCCCTGTTTGCGACAGAAATCTTCGAGCCATTCGTGTTTCTGCGAAAAATTAGCTTTTATCATTTTTCGAAATGCCGGTGAAGATGAGTTCACCCATATCGTTTTCTTCGATTCATTATCGTACAAGGGCACAATACCGAGTTTTGGCAAATTCGTTTCCCTGTTTTCGCTGATATGTATCACTATCAGGTCGTGCTTCCCTGCCAGCGCCTTCAGGTCATGTGTAAAGTCTTCATCAATAAAATCAGATATAAGAATAATGACACTTCTACGCTTGATCTGATGCAGGGCATATACTATCGCATTGTGAATACTTGTCTTACGCGATTGTGGCCTGAGTTTTATTAATTCGGATATAATTTGATAGGCATGTTTTTGCCCTTTGCCCGGTTTAATATACTTTTCTTTCTGATCGCTGAAACAGAAAAGCCCGGTCTGGCTGTTTTCTTTCACTGCCGAAAGCGCCAGAACTCCACATATTTCCTTCGCCACATCAATTTTTTGCCTGTCTTCCGAACCGATTTCCTGAGAGGCGCTCACATCGACGATAAAGAACACACTTTGCTCTTTATCCTCTTTGTAGGTATTTACGAAAGTCCCATGCCCTTTTGCACTTACGTTCCAATTAATCGTTCTGATATCGTCACCATATTGATAGGCGCGTACGTCGTCGAAATCAAGGCCGCTACCTTTAAATACCGAATGAAAATCACCTTGCATTTGGAAGTTGATGGCCTTTCGGATCTTGATCTCGTATTGTCTCAGTCTCTTTAGAATTTCCCTCATACCCTGGTGATATTAAATTTGATGAACGAATAACTACAGGACTATGCACCCTGAAATTACGAAACGCAATCGTGCTTTTTTTCGTTGTCTCAGTTTTGTCAGGTTTTAAAATTAGAACCTTTTTAAGTAATTTTCACCCGTGAAAAAACTTTTTTTATTATCGGCTATTTGTCTGCTTTGGGCATGCAGCACAGACGATAAAAAGCCCGAAGGCATCTATTCCATTGAAAAAATGGCAGATGTTATGCAAGACACCTATCTCCTTGAGGCCAAAATCCAGGAACTACGCCTGCGCTCTGACTCTGCCAAAGTAGTTTATAACCGAATGATCGGACAATTATACGAAAAGCATGGAGTAACTGACAGCCTGTACGAAAAAAGTTATGGCTATTACATCAACGAACCTGAAGACTTGTACAAAATCTATGAGATCATTGCCGATAGCCTCAGTTTAAAAGAGCGATTGTTGGAAATAGAGGAAGCGGAGAAAAAATAACCCATGCTCATCCCAAAAAACTTTGAACAAAAGATTGGATTTGACCGCATCAAATCGATGATTGCCAGCTTTTGCAGTAGCACACTCGGCACTAACCAGGTTGAAAAGATCAGTTTTACCTTTAAAAAAGACCTGCTCCAGAAATTGCTGGACCAAACCAGTGAGTTGATGAAACTGCAGCAATCGGGCGAGTCAATTCCAGCGACTAATTTTCCCGACTTGTATCCTTATATCAAAACCGCCTCGACCCCAGGCGCTTTTTTAGAAGGGGAACAACTTTACGAGGTCGCATCCGGAATCGAAAAGGTGATTGATTTTGCAGGCTTTCTTAACAAGAGAAGAGATGAATGCCCGCAGCTCAATACGCTATTTGATCATTTCGAAAGCCCATCGGTTTTGATGGAACAGATTTATGACAAAATTGATGACCGTGGGCAGGTAAAAGACAAAGCAAGCCCGGAGCTGAACAAGGTGCGTGCCTCCATCATTACCGAAGAAAACCGAGCCAGGAAACTGCTTCACCAGATCATTTCACGGTCGAAAAAAAATGGTTATCTGCCCGAAAATGGCTCACTAACCATTCGAAACGGACGACTGGTACTTCCGATAAAAGCCGAGTTCAAGCGCAAAGTGAAGGGTTTTATCCACGATGAATCAGCAACAGGAAGCATCGTATACCTCGAGCCTGCCGAAGTGCTGGAGCTTAACAACCATGTCCGTGAACTTAAATTCGTTGAAAAAAGGGAAATTATCAAAATTCTCACAGCGCTCACCGATGAACTCAGGCCTCACAAAGAGACACTTTTGCACCTCAACCGGCTATCCGGCATTTTAGATATGATCAAGGCCAAAGCGATTTTTGCCAGAAAAATTGAGGCCATTCTGCCCGAATGGGACAAACCACTGCAATTTAACTGGATCAACGCAAGGCACCCATTGCTATCACGAAAACTGGAGGAAGAAGGTAAAAAGATCGTTCCTCTCAATATCAATATCGATCAGGACCATAAGATCATCGTCATCTCCGGGCCAAATGCCGGAGGTAAGTCTGTTTGCCTGAAAACTGTAGGCCTGCTTCAGTATATGTTACAATGCGGGTTACCTATCCCCGTTCAGGAAGGCTCCACCGCATGCATATTCAAAGACATTTTCATTGATATTGGTGACGAGCAAAGCATTGATAACGATCTTAGTACCTACAGCTCACATCTTCACCATATGCAATCTTTTTTGAAATCGGGCCGTAAAGAATCGCTATTTCTGATTGATGAATTTGGCACCGGAACTGACCCCCAGTTTGGCGGTTCAATCGCTGAAGCTTTGCTAACCGAGTACAATAAGCAAAAGATGCGTGGGGTAGTAACCACACATTACAGCAACCTGAAAAAGATGGCAGAACATACGCAGGGCATCATCAATGCAAGTATGAAGTACGATATGACCCGGCTGGAGCCCCTTTACGAACTGGAATTAGGCCGACCCGGAAGCTCTTTTGCCCTTGAAATTGCCGAAAAAATGGGTATCCCCATTTTTATACTCAACCAGGCTCGTAAAAAAATCGGCTACGACCAGGTAAAAATGGATAAGCTACTTAATGAGCTGGAACAGGAACGTAGCGAGCTAAAAATAGCCCGCGATTCGATAGATAAAAAGCAAAGAGCCCTCGATACGGCATTAAACCAATATGAAAGCCTGAAACATGAGTTGGATGAAAAGCGGAACACATTGATCAATGAGGCGAGAAATGAAGCGCGACAAAAGCTCAAAGACACCAACAGGGAAATCGAACGTATTGTACGTGAAATCAGGGAAAGCCAGGCGGACAGGGAAAAAACAAAGCAGCTAAGGGCGGAACTAAAGGAAATAACGGAAAATAACAAGCCGCTTAAAACCAGTCGGAAAAAGCATGAATCGGAGGAAATAAAAATACTGGAAGGCCCGATCAAGCCGGGTGACTTTGTGCGCCTTAAAGGCCAGGATACAATAGGTGAGGTGATAAAAGTAGAAGGGAAGTCAGCAGAGATCATGTTGGGGCAGTTGACTTCAAAGATCAAGCTTAACCGGCTCGAAAAAGTATCGAAAAAGCAGGCAAGAAAAGAGGAAAGAAGTAAAAGCGCTACGGTTCGATCATCAAACTACGATATTAATCAGGTGAAGATCGAATTCGAAACCACGCTGGACCTGCGTGGTCAAAGGGGTGAAACCGCCATTCCGGCACTGACCAATTTCCTCGATAGCGCCATACTCTTTGAACAATCTCCAATCAAAATACTTCACGGCAAAGGCAATGGTATCCTTCGCGATTTAGTACGGCAGGAACTTCGGGGTTATAAGGAAATTCAAACATTCTACAATGAACATGCCGATCGAGGAGGTGACGGCATTACCATTGTTGAATTGAAATAAGAATAATCGGATCAGTTTCTTTGTAGGGAAACCCTGTATTGCCCGGATAGCCCCAGTATTTTACCTCCATTTGCTGAGGCAGAAACTTCAAAGGTGAATTCGATCCGCTGTTCTTCACGTAAAATTATAAAGTTTGTTAATTCGGTGCTGCTCGCCCCGGTGAGTTGAATCAGATTATTTTCCAGGCCTACCCACTCCCAGGCAGCATCAGGTTCGGCGGAAAGCACATCCAAAGCGCCTGAAGTTCTAAAATTGTTAGGCTGAAAGTTTGGAGTGCCGGTTGATCCAAAAGTTACGGATAAGGCGCTCACCACGCTTTCATCAACTCCATCAGGCATATTTATAATATCAACCCGGTCAATTCCCCCCCAGGTATTGCTTGAGCTCAAATACTGTGTTGCTTCTTGCTGTTCAGTAAGTGTCGAACCTCCTTCTCCACCTAAACCAAAGCATCCCGACAAGCTAAAACTGCCTGATAATAGCAACAGCAAACCAAATTGAACAATAATCCTGCTCATCATTTTGTTATTTAAAAGACAACACATCTACCTTTCGCTCACAAAAATCGTATTCTTCCGGTCTGTTTGAACAAATAAGCACAAGTTTATCAGACCTGGCCTTCGCTATTGTTTCAAGATACCAATTTAGGCCTTTTTTATCGAGATTCGTAGCGGGCTCGTCAAGTAATAAAACCGGATTTTGAGAAAACAAAGCAATGCCTAATTTCAACCTTTGCTTCATTCCGGTAGAGAAATGCCTGATTTCTTTTTGTTCGGCGCCTTCAAGCTGTAAAAGCTTCGGAAGATCTATTTTATTGACCCCTACGGATAAAACTTTAAACTTGAAATGAAAATTCAGGAATTCCAAAAGTGTAAACTCTTCCGGCAATTCAAGATACGGGGCAACTATATCAATATGCCGGTAAAATGCATCCGGTTCAATATTTTCATTATGATTCTGGTAATAAACTTTGCCGTGATTGGGCAGTACATTTCCAGCAATTACCTGAAGCAAGGTTGACTTTCCGCTGCCATTCGGACCTGTTATCGCAACCGGTTCTCCTTTATCGAACGACAGACTTACATTTCTGAAGATCCAATCCCTGTTGTATTTCTTGCTGATTTCTTCGAGGACAACTCTCACAAAAAAAATTAATTGATAAAAGTGGATTTACTGCTTATTGAGAAAACCTTTCATGATACCCCTGTCAGAGTTCTGAATGAAATTAAGGATTTCATCCTTTTCTTTGGAACTGTCCATTTCCAGCTGCACGATATCAATGGCTTTGGCATTATTGAGTCCTTTGAGATAAATATTGCGGTATACCTCCTGGATTTCATTTATTTTTTCATTGGTAAAGCCCCTTCTTCTTAGGCCAATACTATTTACACCTGCATAGCTAAGGGGTTCACGTGCTGCTTTGACAAATGGAGGGACATCTTTTCTTACCAGAGATCCACCTGCGACCATTACATATTTACCAATTTTTACGAATTGGTGCACTGCTGAAGCGCCTCCTACCACTACAAAATCATCAATTGTGACGTGACCGGCCACTTGTGTGCTATTTGCCAAGATACAGCCATTGCCTATCGTACAATCATGCGCCACATGTACGTAAGCCATTAACAGGCAACCGGAGCCAATGACTGTTTTATAGCGGTCGGCAGTACCACGGGAAATGGTTACACACTCCCTGATAACTGTATTGTCGCCGATAATAGTTATAGTTTCTTCCCCTTTGAATTTAAGGTCCTGAGGCACCCCGCTTACCACTGCTCCCGGAAAGATCTTACAGTTTTTACCGATTCTGGCACCTTCCATGATGGTAACATTAGACCCTATCCAGGTGCCTTCACCAATTTCCACATTTTTGTAAATAGTGGTAAAGGGCTCTATCACTACATTATCGGCAATTTTTGCTTCAGGATGTACGTATGCTAAAGGCTGATTCATTACTTCTTTTTGACTATGCTCGCAATCATGACACTTTCGGTCACTAATGTTTTTCCTACAAATGCCCGGCCGCGTATTCTGGCAATACCGCGCTTTATGGGTTCAAGCAGTTCGCAATTTAATTCCAGGGTATCACCCGGCATCACCATTTTCCGGAACTTGCACTCTTCTATTTTAAGAAAATACGTCCAGTATTCCTTCGGGTTATCTACCGTATTCAAAACAAAGATACCCCCCAATTGAGCCATTGCCTCGACGATTAGCACTCCGGGCATTACCGGATTGCCCGGGAAATGCCCCTGGAAAAAAGGCTCATTATACGTGACATTTTTTACGCCTGCCACTATATTATCATCAAGGTAGAATACTTTATCTAATAATAAAAACGGGAAACGGTGGGGCAGTATGTCTTTTATCTGATTAACATCAAAAACCGGTGGCAAATTAGGATTGTAAGCCGGTACATTACCCGACTGCTTATCCATGAGTGTTTTCAGCTTTTTAGCGAAAGCCACATTTGCCGCATGTCCCGGACGGGCAGCAAGAATCTGTCCCTTCAACGGTCGGCCCGCCAGCGCTAAATCGCCCACCAGATCGAGAAGCTTGTGCCGTGCTGGTTCATTTTTATGACGTAATTCCACATTATTTAAAATCCCCTCCGACTGAACCTCTACCTTGTCTTTGTTAAAAAGGTTGGCCAGATAATCCAGCTCTCCATCTGCCACCATACGGTCTACCACTACAATCGCATTATTTAGGTCTCCCCCACGAATAAGGTTCTGCTTGTATAGCATTTCGAGTTCGTGCAGGAAGCAAAACGTTCTGGAAGAGGCTACTTCTCTTTCAAATTCAGAAATATTATTCAGTGAAGCATGCTGGCTGCCCAAAACAGGAGAATTGTAGTC
>DNTA01000006.1 GCA_003500135.1 Cytophagales bacterium
CCTGTTTGTTGCGTAATATCTTATTCTGATGTTGTCAATGTCATAGGGCACCACATTCCACATTTTTTTGTAATATGCTTCTGCACTTAAAGCGAAAGGGCGCCCCCACCATTCAAACCTGTGGTCAATACCTACAATAGTATGCCAGCTCGACTGCGCCTTTAAATCCAGGTTTAATTGCCCGTCAAATCCACGAAGTTCACGATAAAAAGGAGGCTGGTGATACAGGCCACTGGCCAGGCGCCATGTAATAGCCCTCTGGTTGCGCGGATGCCAGTTCATGATAAAGCGCGGTGAAAATAAATTTTGCCCGTTTTGGTCAAAATACAACCATCTTAGTCCGTAGTTAATATCCAACCCTTCAGAAAAGTGTTTTTCATGTTGAATGTAGGCGAATACTGTTCCGTTTTGAATACTGTTTTGTGAATTGACCTGGGTTGTTACGGTGACGAAGTCAGCCGAATCGGTAAACTCAAATTCATTGAGGTAATCATCAAAAACTTTCCATGAAAACCCCGCACCAGCGCTTATGATATCCGTTTCAGAAATTTTGATTTCATTGCGTTGTTCAATATCCACTATATAGGCATAAAGTCTGTTTCGTGCAGAGTGATACAGTGTTCCGATCCCTCGAACGATCAGACATTCGTCAAAAGTACTGGAGCTGGGATCTCTATCTAAGGTACATAAGCGGTAACCTCCTTCAAGTTCCACATTTTCAGATTCTTTACTTGAATAGCCCGAAAGGATAAGAGAAGCCTGCCACTTTTTACTAAAGTTATGCCTAAGCCTGGCAGCCATCTGTGCATTTCTGTAGGCCAGATTTTCTTTCCCGTCAAATCCAATAAATAATCTTAAAGGGGTATTGAATGTACCAAATGTCGTTTCTCTGTTTTCGGGTATGACCTCATATTGGTTTTGAGCATAATAAAACAGCAGGTCCAACATGGTATTATTTCGGTTTTCTTGATTTAAGTCAAAAGTAGTTTTGGCCTGTACATCATAAAATCTTGGTAAATATTGACCTTCTGTTTCCAGTGTGTTTAATAAATACCGGGAGGATTTATATCTGGCGCCAATTAAAAAGCTGTGGTTGTTTTTCTCATCGTAGCCCTCCAGATGCATACTTGCATTAAGCAACCCAATAGCAGCCGAGCCCTGAAATTTTTGGGGTTGTTTGTATTGTGCATTGAGAACCGAGGATAGCTTATCGCCATATTTCCCGGGCCATCCTCCGCTATAAAAGGAAACGCTTTTTACCAGGTCCGGATTGATAAAACTTAGTCCTTCCTGACGGCCTGCCCTGATGAGATATGGCCTGTATATGGGTATATTATCGACATAGATTAAGTTTTCATCATAATTACCCCCTCTCACGGCATAATTAGACGATAATTCATTGACCGAAGAAACCCCTGGTAGGGAAGCAAGCACCCTGTTAAAGTCACCGAAAGCGCTGGGAAGGTTTTGTGCAGAGAGAGGATCTATTTCAATTCTGGAAACGGATGGAGCGCTTTCTATCTGTTGACCGGCCACTTCGACACCTTGCAGAATTACGTCCTTTTCCTTCAGGATGATTTTAATATTTTCCGGGTCATCAGTGTTAGAAATATCAATTAGCGTATCCCTGTAGGAAATATGTCTTACTTTGATTTGGTAGGATAAACTGTTGAGGTTTTCAAATAAAAAATTTCCAGATGTATTGGTGTAGGTCTTTCTATTGCCGGGCAATAGCTCCAATAAAACACCTTCAATGGGCGCCTCTTTCTGGTCCAGCGCTTTACCTTCTATTCGCTGCATTTGAGCAGTTGCGGTCTGAGCAATGCAAAAAAACAGAAATAAAAGAAGTAAGAAGCGACTAAAGCCTGAATCAGGAAGCATTAACGGCAATAACGTTTTTCAATGATTCAATAGTGGCAGTTGGATTTTCAGCGCTAAACACAAAACTACCGGCAACTAACGCGTCGGCTCCTGCTGATATTAGTTTATCTGCATTTTTATCGATGACACCACCATCTATTTCAATAAGCGTTGACAAACCTCTTTTATCAATCTCTTTTTTTAAGGCGCTTATTCGTTCAAATGTCTGTTCCAGTAATTTCTGACCACCAAATCCGGGGTAAACAGACATAACGATTATGAGATCAATTTCATCCAAAAGGGTAAAAAGGCTTCTTACGTCAGTACTGGGGTTTATTGCTATTCCGGCTTTGACCCCAATTTTCTTGAGCTGCCTTAAAAGCGCTAAAGGATACGGCGTTGCTTCAAAATGAAAGGTGATATGATCGGCCCCTGCTTTCTGAAAGGGGACAAAAAATCGCTCCGGATGAACAATCATCAGGTGCACATCCAAAGGTTTCTTTGTGCTTCTTCTGGCCGCTTCTACCACTGGTATACCAAATGAAATATTGGGCACGAAGGAGCCATCCATTACATCTAAATGAATCCAGTCAGCCTGGCTTTCGTCCAACATTTGGAGCGCTTCGCCTAATTTTGTAAAATCAGCATTGAGGATAGAAGGAGAAATAATTGGCATGATGAAGTCATTTATAAAACGACCAGTTTCACTTCTTTAACCATACTGTTATCAAAACACTGCAATACATACTGACCAGCACCTACATTGGTCAGGTCCAGTTCTAAAAGGTCCTGATGTGGCGCTACTTCAATCATTTTTTCCAGGTAAAGTTTGCCTTGCAGGTCATAAAGTTGAAACTGTATCTTTCGATTCACAAAAATATCAACTGGCGCCAAATATACTTTTTTTCCGGTAACCGGATTGGGATAAACCGTAAATTTCTGTGATAAATAATCATCGCTTCCTGTAATTTGCCTTCCGGAGGCAAGCACATAATTGGGTATACCATAGCCCAGGCTATCATTGGGTGATTCGGAATTTGTCGCGGTTCGTTTCAGGATGTCCATTACCTCAAGATTGGTAAGTTGAGGTTGGGACTGCCAGAAACATGCGGCAAGGCCTGCTACCAAAGGTGAGGAGAAGGAAGTACCATTGGATGTAGAGATCACCTGATCTTTAATTGTGAGTGTGCTTTGCCCCATGGCCACCAGCTCAGGTTTTGTGCGACCGTCGAATGTAGGGCCAAAGGAACTAAACCTGGCCCGGTTCCTATCAGCGTCTACTGCCCCTATAGACAGGATATTCGAAGCATCGGCAGGTGCATTCATATATCTCCAACCATTATTGCCCTCGTTTCCTACACTGGTAACCACCAGCATGCCCTTAGTCGAAGCCTTTTCAGCTGCCAGTGTGATCACGGCAGTTTCGCCATCCATATCCTCGTAGGTATAGTTCATGCCACCATCGTCGAAGTATGAGTAACCAACAGACGAATTGATAACATCCACTCCCAGACTATCCGCATATTCTGCCGCAATCAACCAATTGTATTCCTCTATGCGGTATTCACTGGAGACATCTTCCGTGATGCAAAGTACGTAATCGGCCAAATAAGCTACTCCTGCATATTCTCCATCGGCAAATGCCGCCATGGTTGACAACACCTTTGTTCCATGAGTGTCATATCGAAACACATCCTCTTGCCGGCCAACAAAATCCTTTTGCGATATGATTTTATTCTCATAAACGAGATGTGAAAAATATGGCGAAGTATCCACATTATCAAAACCGCTATCGAATACAGCAATCAACATGTTTTCTCCTCTGAAACCTTCTTTATGCATTTCCACCACTCCCATCATTTTGTTTTGGGTGTAGTTGTCTATCTGGGAAATCTCAGCCTTGGGTGTTTCCTGTGTGCCGCTATTTTCAGATCTTCCTGTTTTTTCCTTTGCCGGGGCAAGGTATTCATAGCCCATTACAAAATCCCACTCCAGGGCCTTGTTCAGAGCCGTACTATCGCCGGAAACCAATGCGGCATTCCACCAGCGGGAAGTAAACATAACTTCAGCAATAGTATTTAAACTATCTACATATACATTAGAAACGGGTAAATCTTCTTCAGTAATTGGAATACCGTGGTGAAGCCTTCGATCTATTGATTTTTGTGTCAGAAAATCCTGAGGCTCCGATAATGAATAAATATTGTTTTGTTTATCAGAGAAGAATACCACGAATTGACCTGAAGCGAAAGCCTGAACCGCAAACCCCAAATAAAATAAAAAAAATACCAGTCCCCTATTCCTTGCCATATGTTACTAATTCCATTCTGTAATCTATTCCCGTTTCAATTATCCCCTGGCCGATGCAGTCTGTTTCGTCGCAAAAATTTAAAATAGTAGTATTTTTGTAAATAAGCCCAATATTTTCTGCATAAATTTCAAACCGATTCTCTGAGCGAATAAGATGATCATCGTCTACTTCCTGGACCACCTGAAGCGTTTTATCAAAATTTAAAGTATCGCTGAGGGCAAATGGTCGGTTCAATTCTATCATTTCATAAGTATCTTCCTCCATAGCATTTAAACTATTACCATCCCATTTTAATCCTTCTCTTACCGGAAACACCAATTTTATAAAGGGTATATTATTTTCGATTAACACCGCCTGACTTAAATTGTTATAGGCCACCCATACACTATCCAGTTGATAATCGCCTTTCAGTGACTCGCTAACAAAGCGTTCAATACGAAACGCCGTTTCACCAGCAAGACTGGCGAATGTATCAGCCACTACCTCTTTCATAAAAAATCGACTGGTATCATTATCGCCAGAAAATACATATTCGATCCGCTCGACATCATAGATGCGATAGCTACCGGTATCGAGGGGAAAATATGTGGCGCCTAAATTGGCGATGTCTGGCGATAATGTTTCAGATGAACAGCCCCACAGCGCCAACATGGCAAAGCCCATAAAAAAATACTTATTGTGCATATTGCTTTCTGTGCTGGTGGAAGCTCGAATGTATCCAACCGCCCCCAATCACATCGTTACCTTCGTAAAAAACTGCTGCCTGTCCCGGCGCTATTGCGTGAACGCCTTTTCCAAAAAACACCTTCATCGTATCACCGACCTGCTCAATTACCGCAGGCGTACCGGAATCGTTGTAGCGTACCTTGGTTACCGTATCAATTTTTTGACCATTCAGGTCAACATATTTACTCATTACGAGCTGTTTCACATACATACCATCACGGGCGAGCTCATCGAAAGTACCCAGCACCACCCGGTTTTTGTCTTTTTGTATTTCTGTAACATATACAGGATAACCAAGAGCTACACCAAGCCCTTTGCGCTGACCTACAGTATAAAACGGATAACCTTCATGTTCTCCCACTACCGTACCATCTTCCAAAACAAATTCGCCGCCGGCCACATTTTCTTCCAATCCGTCCACTCTTCTTTTCAGGAAACCGCGATAATCATTGTCGGGCACGAAGCATATCTCATAAGATTCCGATTTACTCACCAATTCATAAAATCCCCTTTCCGTCGCCATATCCCTGATCTGATCTTTCGTCAGGTCACCGAGTGGAAATATGGTACGACTCAATGATTCCTGTGACACGCCCCATAAAGCATAGGATTGGTCTTTTTTCTCATCAAGGCCCTTTGAAATTACATATCGGCCATTTTCCTGACGGATTTTGGCATAATGCCCTGTTGCGATGAAATCACAACCCAGTTTGTCAGCCCTGCGAAGCAAGGCATCCCATTTGATGTGGGTATTGCACAAAACGCATGGATTAGGCGTACGACCGGCCAAATACTCATTTGTAAAGTGGTCGATCACATAATCTCCGAATTCGTTCCGGATGTCCAGAATATAATGGGGAAAGCCCAAATTGACGGAAATATTTCTCGCGTCGTTAATGGAATCGAGACTGCAGCAGCCCGTTTCCTTTTTTGAAGACCCAGACGACGCATAGTCCCAGGTTTTCATGGTCATTCCGATGGCTTCATAACCTTGTTCATGCAACAAAACCGCCGCCAATGAACTGTCAATGCCGCCACTCATGGCGACCAATACTCTTCCTTTTTTACTCATTCTACCTCCTTCATCAGGTTCAAAGCCTGACTTTTAGGTTTCATATTAATTTTAACAACATTGAAGCAATGAAACGCAAAAATACTTTAATTTGTTGAAAATTTTAAAATTAATAGACAATCCTTCATTAATGATCGTTAAAACGCCCCAACAGTATCCCTGGCAATTTGATAAACCCTTTAACGATTTTTCTTATGCCATAAAGAAAAAATATGGCAGCAGAATGCAGAAAATCTCAATAGATGCAGGATTTACCTGCCCAAACCGGGATGGTACCAAAAGCAATACCGGTTGTACATTTTGTAACAACACATTCAAACCATTCTATTGCAGCCCGGAAAAATCGGTTAGGGAACAGATAGATCAGGGCATTGGGTTTTTCGAAAAAAAGTACCCTAATGCGGGCTTTCTGGCATTTTTTCAGGACTACTCCAATACCTATGCCCCAATAGAAATACTGGAGGAGGTCTATTCGCATGCAGTTTTACATCCTAAGGTTGATGGATTAGTGATCAGTACCCGGCCGGACTGCGTCTCGGAAGATACTTTCGAACTTCTCAGGCAAATCAATACCCAAAAAATGGTGTGGATAGAATTCGGGGTTGAATCCACTTTAGATAAGACACTGACGCGAATTAATAGGCACCACAGCTTTGAGGAGGTAAAAAAATCCATGGAACTTGCCCATGATTCAGGTTTGAACATCGGCGCCCACCTGATGTTAGGTTTGCCCGGGGAAACCAGGGAAGACTTTCTTAACCATGCCACTAAAATAAATGCATTACCGATCAATCGTTTGAAAATCCATCAGCTTCAGGTGTTGAAGAATACTCAGATGGCCATTGAATTCCGTGATCAACCCGGCGACTTTATCCACTGGTCACTGGAAGAATATATGGAAGTGATCATCGGGTTTTTGGAAAGGCTCAGACCTGATATTGAGGTGGAAAGGTTTTTGAGCCACTCTCCAAAAGTAAGTATCATTTATCCAAAGTGGGGCACGAAAAATGATCAATTTACCAGGGCGGCCATAGAAAACATGCTTGAAAGAGGCGCTTATCAAGGTAAGAATTATGAAAATATGGATCATTAAATCAATGTAAGCTTTTTATTCACCTCCATTGCCATGGCTTCCTGCCTTAATTCAGACTTCAGACCTCTCGCATATGCCACTACCTGATCGATGTATTGCTGAAGGTCTTTGGCGGTAGTGTAGGCATAAACCAGGTAAATTTTCTCACCTACAATACCAATTTTTTCGCTGTTCCATACTCCTTTCACTTCTTCGAGCGTGGCGCCACCGAAACATCCTCCCATAAAATTCATGGTTTTATCTATTATAGCTGATGAATCCATTGTCTCGCCCGAATCGTATTTACTTGGTATGAAAATTCCAACCCGGTTATTTCGTTCAAAACGGTCTACCAGTTTCCTGCAAAACAAAGTAAGAGGGTGGCTCATTTCAACCTGTTCAAAACCTGAATATGATTCATCCAAAAAGTCATTCTCCCCTATCTCAAATACATTTTTCCCGGAGATTTGCCCTGGTTTCTGCCCCATGGCTATTTGATAATATTCAATTTCACGGCCGTGAAGCAGTGATTGGTATGACCTGATGAACATATTGGCTTTATGCATATCGGACTTTGTGCCGTTGTGCAAATAAATAAGGTGGGTCAGGTTTTCCCCCATAAATTGAATTTTGGCTGGCGGCGCCTCATTCAAATAAAGCACTACATCGGAAAAGTCATTGAGCAACCTGTCGGTTGTAAGAGGCAGGTTATTGATTTGTCCGAAAGGCAGTTTTTGGGGTTCGCTGAGCACAGTAAGGCCGCTTTCCATCAAATGGTAAGGCCCGTCTGAATTACCGTTTTTTTCGGCATCAACCTTTAACTCTGATGCTTCAGGCCACTCGGCATAAATGGTCGATGTAAGGGATTGTCGGTGCATTTCACTGGCCAGAAGCCTACTCAAAATATTACTGTTCGGCGTGTCGTGTAAATCAAATATCAATATGAGACGTGACCTCTTCCCTCCTCTCAGGAGTCTTTTATTGGTATTGGTCAGGTAATTGGCCAGGGTTTTGGAAAGTTGAAGGCCTATCTGACCGTAACGGCGCATAATTTCCATGAAGAAGTCAGCTTCCAGCTTTATTACTTCCGTATTACTTAGGGACAAAACAGTGGCAGACCGTGGAACACCCTGAACCACCCCCACTTCGCCGAAAGTTTGACCTTTCATCAGGTAGGCTAAAATTGTATCCCTTCCGTCAGTTTTTACTTTTTTAACTACATTGATTCCACTGGCGATTATAAATACGCTGTCACTTTGTTCCCCCTCCTTTACAACAGTATCACCACCATTGAAAGCCATCACTGTGCAATGTGAAGCAATTTCCAAAAGCGCTTCCTGGTCAAGGTGCCGGAATAAGTCATTTTCCTGCAATATTTGAACGATCTTTTCTTTCATTCCTATGCGAACATAACACTTTTATGGAATGTTCCTTTAAAAAATGGCAAAACAAAATACAGGATTAAAAAATCATTAATTTAACTATGGGGAATTTCATTTGATAAAACTTATCACACTTTTATTAATGAACCGGCTTAACATTTTTTTCAAAATCGTTCAATCCTTTTTTGATCAAAAAATCAATTACAAAGGAATGTTTCTGATTCTTTTCGTTATAGCATTCTTTCTACTCCCGGCACATGCCCACAATACCTCACCATCATACCAGTTTCAGGCAGTCAAGGTAGCTAATTACCGTACACAGGAACCGATTTATGATAGCGCCAAAGATAGTTACGGGTTTATTTGGTGGGTATCGACCCAGGGACTTTTCAGATATGACGGAAATGAAATAATCAATATCAGAAATAATTCCAACGATTCAAACTCACTTTCATACAATTCAGTAAGATATATTACTAAAGATCTCAAGTTTCGCAGTAGAATAA
>DNTA01000005.1 GCA_003500135.1 Cytophagales bacterium
ACAAGCGACTAATGGCTGCTTCATCCGATGCTTCATTAAAAGAATTGAACTCTCTGGTGGGCAACCCATATTTATTTTCGGTTGAATCTAGAAAATGAAAAGGTTCCCCAAAAATCGAAGTAAGCATTATACCTGCCGCACCGGAAATCACACTATGCCCGCTGGTATATTCCGGAAAAGGTGGCGTTTGTAGCAGAGGCTGCCACTCCTCATCAATATGTTGATTGATCAGGGTTTCTGGTCTTATCAAATTGCTTCTGTACTTCTCGTCCCAGCAGCTGATAAAACCATCAGCCAGAGCAATGGAAGTAAGTGCAAATACGCGTGAAGTTTCTAATAGATCGGTGTCTTCTTTGTAACAGGCAATTCTCGCAATTTCCATCCAGTGTCCTCCTGGAGTGATTTTTTTGGTGGCAAACATCACATGGCCCTTTACATTCATAACATAGGGGTTACAATCCCAAAAGCTCGCTATCTCTTTTTCTTCTTCTGTTAATTGATTCCCAACATCATATACCTCTTTCACCTCCAAATAAAACGGACTGTTTTCACTCATATCAAATGGAGTGGGCTTTTCCGGTACAAATTGTGTGGCTGAATCCAATACGAAGGGTCTTATCTTATTCCAATGAGGCTCAATAGCTTCCATGTAAGCCGGAGGGGTAGGCTGCCATCTGGTTTTGTCGTCGGTTTTTACATTAAATTTTTCATAGGTCCGTGTTTCCTTATAGTTGTCTTTATCCGCCCAGTCTAAGATATGTTTAGTCACTTCATCTGCGTAAGTCAATGAGTTTTCAAAAACTTTGGAAGATACCCCGGACTTCTCTACTTCAGTGTGCCATTTATTTATATAGGCATCCATTTTATCCTCAGAAAAAATGAGGGTTTTACCGATCAGAAGAAAAGCCTGTATAGCAGCAATATCAAGATTAACTTCATTTGTGGGGTTTGGTATAGGCTCAAGTCCATTAAGCTGTCCGGCTAAGGGTATATAGCTTGAATCCTTCCGGACCAAAATTTCATAGGCAGCAATGCTTGGATAAGCATAAATCCGGCTGGCCACCGGTGGAGAAAAAATATCATGCACTATTACATCTGTCAGTTTTTTCATTGCGCTATGAAGAGCGTCTGGTTGGATTTCAACCTCTTTTTTGGGTGCCTGGCAAGCATTTATAAACGCTATTAAAAGTAAAAGTCCAAATATTTTTTTCATACTCAAGATAAATTTATTACACATCCATTGTTATCAGAATGATGCAATTTTGTCGTCCTTAAAATAATATTCAAATGTAAAAATCTTTGCGCAACCGTTATTGGGCACAAAAACGAAGTATTCCTTATTATTTACCATTATAACTCCTGAATTTCTAATTTGCCCCATTAAATTAATCTCTTTTCCAATACTAGTCAATTGCTCAAACCGGCCATTATCATACTGCATGATTTCCCCGTAACTACCGTCTAAAAGTCCGAAATTGATGTTAAGGTCGGTAAAATTACCAGTCGATATAATGTATCCATTTTCTCCAATGCTAAAGGAATGAATAGATGAAACCTGGGTCGATGGCGGAAGCGCTTTTGTAATGAACGTTCCATCACCATGATTCAAAATGGCCAGTGACTTCAATTCTTGGACTTCCAGGGAGTCAATTTTGTTGTCCTCATTGATTACGAAGGACTCTATACCGTTAACTTCTTCCGCATATTTTGCATAAGTCTGGAATTTTTTATTAAACGCTGAAACCTGTCTGGTAATATCATCCTTGGTCACCACAGGGATATATCTACCCTGGGAAAATTGCATGATAATGGGCTCGGATTGCCCGTTGCCGTCGAAATCAGAAATGTATAACTTAAGCGGTTTTTCTTTCTGAGCTTTCAGTTTACTATTCAACCCGATATTTCCCGCTAAAATATCTAAAAGGCCATCACCATTTACATCAGTGATTTCAATGGTATTCCATAAGCCGCTTGTGCCCTCAATTTCTACAGTTTTATTAAAAGCAAGATTGTCATTAACTGCAATACGGATGGGCATCCAGTGACCGGCAATGATCAAATCAAAATCGCCATCGCGATCGTAGTCCATCCATTTGGCATCGGTTATCATGCCATTGAAAACTGGTGATCTTTTAATTTCATATTCTGTAGGCGTAGATAGCAACAAATAGCTTTCAGATGATTTGCCATAATCTCTAAACGTAAAATCCGCGCCGACAAAAACATCTGTTCTACCATCACTATTGATATCTCCTACTGCGAGACAGGAACTATTTTTCCGGGGCAGTGTAAAATTTTGATAACGGGTGAAATTTCCATTATTATTGATGTAAATGCGATCCTCAAGAATTGGATTCCCTTCCTCATATTGACCGCCTCCACTGGCAACGAAAATATCGAGATCACCGTCATTATCAAAGTCCAACATTTCAGCAGCTACATCTTCAAAATGCTTGTCCCGGGTAAATACCTCTGGTGACAATTTATCAAACCGGCCATTGATTTGAATTAACAATTGCGATGATTGCCCGTAAGCGCCCCCTAAATACATATCATCCAAACCATCGCCATTTATGTCGCCTATCGCTAGTGCCGGGCCTTTGGTAGATGTTTTATAAGGTAAAAGAAACTGTGTGTTGAAATCAGCATAATCATTCTCCTGATGACAAAAAGGAAGTTCTATCGACTTGGCTTCAAATCTTTTGATCAATTGGCCACTTCGGTCTTGCGCTTTCTGGCCCTTTTCGTCCTTTTGTACCGTTAGGGTTGCATTCAATTCAACCGGAGCTACAATTTGTATAGTACCATCGGGCCAAATAATCTCAAGGGAATCTATTTTTTCAATTTCATCCAAACCGAAAAAAGCTATGGGCTCAGAGGAAGATTGAAACCCTGAGGTGGATTGCAGTTGTTCTGTTATTGTGTTTTTGCCTGAATGAACGGAAACGAGGCTGCCGAAACCATAGGTATTGTATTTACCTGCCCTTAATTTCACTTTTAAAAAATTTGATGAGGTATCATTATTTTGGTATACAAAAGCCGACTGATTGACATTATTGACAACAAGATCGAGGTCGCCGTCATTGTCCAGGTCGCCATATGCTGCACCATTGGAGCAGGAGGCCTGATGCAGTCCCCAGGAGTCTGATACCTGCTTGAAAGCAAAATCGCCCTGATTTTGGTACATGTAGTTTTTGATCTTGAGCGTAGGCATTTGCTTCATTATTTCCTGGAGACGTTTGTCTTCATTTTCAGCGGCGTTATTCAAATTTTGAATGTTGGCGAGATACTGTATGTAATCAAGATCATTGGGCCTTTTATAAATGCCATTTGTGATGAAAAGATCCTTGTAACCATCGCGATCAAAATCAGCCGGCAGTGGTGACCAACTCCAATCAGAAGCTGAAATGCTTGCATAGTTGGCTACATCGATGAACATCCCATCGCCAATGTTTTTCTGAAGCGTATTTTGAACTACCTGAGGGGCATAGCCGTAGCGCGATTTGATTTCGCTGACCTGCCACTTGTCTTCTCCGGCCGATTTCATATATAAATCGGGGCTGTCAGGTAGCATATCCAATGTGATGATATCTTGTAATCCATCATTATTCATATCCGCCACATTATTACCCATCGAGTAGCGACTGGTATGGGCAATACGTTTTTGCAGGTCTTCCGTAAACGTGCCGTCACCCTGATTGATATACAAATAATCGTTTTCATGAAAATCATTGGAAATATAAAGGTCCGGCCAGCCGTCATTGTTTATATCTGCAGCTTTTACCCCCAATCCATACCCTATCCGGCTTGAATAGATCCCCGAAAGATTTGTGACATCCGTAAAACTGGCTTCACCTTCACTCATCAGGTTTTTTAAGAGACGGTCACCCGACTTTTCATGTGTGCCCAGCCTCAAGGAAGCAGGGCCATAGGAGCTGGCATCATGAACCGAATGATTCAGCAGATAGACATCCAGGTCGTTGTCACGGTCGTAATCAAAAAACACGGCCTGAGTACCAAAGCCCTTAAAATCAAGGCCGTAATTGGCTGCAGATTCTGTGAAACTCAGGTCTCCATTGTTGATAAATAGTTCGTTATGCCCTTTCAGCCCTTTATAATCCGATACATTATTTACATAAATATCAAGGAAGCCGTCACCATTAACATCGGCCATGGTAACTCCCGTAGACCAGTCGGCTTTTCCTGCTGTACCAGAGGTTAAAGTAATGTCTTCAAATTTGAAATTCCCCTTATTGAGATAAAGCTTGTTTGATCCCTGGTTCGATGTAAAGTAAACGTCGGGCAAATCATCATTATTGATGTCGCCAATGGCAACGCCACCCCCATTATAGAAATAGAGGTATTCTATAATATTGAATGTATCCGAGCTCACCACTTTATTATTGAATTCAATATTGGTATGCTCTTTATCCAACATTTCGAATAGTGTGTATTGCGCATTTTTTTCTGTGCACTGCCAAAACACCAAAAAGAGAATGAATAAGATTCTAGAATTCCTCATTAAAAATCGAACAAGATAAAATGGTCGTTGTTCCTCGCCACTAATATTTTGTTTTCCAATACTTTTATGTCTCTCACCTCTCCGGATACTATGAAGCCTTTGTTGCTGGCATGCTGAATAAATTCTCCATTGCCGATATTTTCCAAATATGTACCATAACTGGCATCATACCTGCCTACTTCCGGTTTCGCGCCATACAGGTTTCCACCCATCACCAGGTCTTCATCACCGTCCCGGTCAAAATCATGCGAGGCTACAGCATAAATCGGGCTCAACTGCGCAATCTGAGGTAGTGTTACCCATTCAAAGTTACCTTGCCCATCATTGATGGCAATAATTGATGATAGATGGTTCACCTCCAGTTTCATTGCTTTATCGTACATTTCTTTACCGAGTATTTCTTGCAATGTTGCGTCTTTAAACGACTGATAATCCGGATATTTTTTCAGAACAAATTTTAATTGATCCGCCAGGTTATGACGTAAAGCATAGGGGAATAAGTCTCCTTTTTCGTTGGACCAGGCCAAAATAGGATCGACGAATCCATTTTTATCGAAATCATCTGTTACAAGAAAAATTGGCTTTTGCTCCGAAGCTTTAAAACGGCTGTTCATTCCATGATTGCCTGCCACTATATCCTGGTCACCGTCATTGTCAATATCTACGGCATGCACCACATTCCACCATCCTTTCAGGTTCTCGAGACCACCATCGTGCTTTTCCAACCGGCAGTTCACATTAAGGAATATATTAATCCCCATAAATTCTCCGGTAACTACCAGATCGGGTAAACCATCATTATTTAAATCTTCCGTAAACGCGCTTGTGATCATCCCCATTTTTTTCAACCCGGGAGCGTATGAATCCGCAACCTCTTCAAAATTACCGGAACCGTCATTCATCAACAAATAGCCATCGCCCGGCATTCCGTATTGAAATGGTATAAGCCGTTCACCGACGAAAAGGTCCTGATCTCCATCCTGATCAAAGTCGATGGGAACTACTACAGAACTACAAACATATTTGCCTTTTTTGGGCAAAAATTGATCTGATAAAACAAATTGACCGTTTTCATTGAAATACAGTTTATCCTTTAACAGCGATGACGAGGAAGGGAATTCACTACTTCCGGTAGTCACATAAAGATCGAGGTCTCCATCATTGTCGGCGTCAAAAAAAGCAGAACCAATGTCCTCTGATTTCGATTCTTCACCGAAGATCAATTCATTTTTATTGTTGAATACAATTCTTGATGCCTGGTCTCTTGCCCCTCCGAAATAAAAATCCATAAAACCATTGTCATCCACGTCAGCAACTGAAACTTTAGGGCCTTCAGTACTTTGCATGTGGTATTTCAGTCGATCACGATTAAAGTCCACAAATTCATTTTCCTGATGCCTTGTATCTAAAATCTGCTTATTGAAAAACAGGTTATCGGTATCCTTATCATGTTCCAGGCTTTTTTGAATCGCCTCCTTTTCATAAATATCCAGGGTTTGGTTTGTATTGACATTGTTGAGTGCGGTAATCATTCCTGATGGCCACTTGACCACCACATCGACCTTCGAAGAATCTCTGAGGCCAACTAATGGCCTATGATCCACTGAACTTTGAAAACCACGGGTAGGTTGTTGCTCGATGTAATATTGGCTTTCACCTTGCCGGATTGTGATTTGAGAACCTACAGCGTAAGGGTTTTTGCCCGTGCCATGTAAAACCAGCCTTAAATAATTACCCGCTTCCTTTCTTTGATCAAGGTCGTTGCGATAAATAAAAGAGGGCATGTTTACATTATTGACAACCAGGTCAAGATCCCCATCGTTATCCAGATCACCATAAGCTGAACCATTAGAAAAAGATGGTTTATCGAGGCCGAAATTTAGTGTGGCATCCTCAAATCTCAATTCGCCTGTATTTCTGTAAGCTTTATTACTGATACTATTGGAAGGAATGATCTCAATTAGTTTTTTGTAATTCACCTTGTTCTCAGTAATAATCGAACGGATCACTTCTTCGTTTGAAATGTAATTGAGATAGTCCTGATCGGTAAGATCCTGATAAATTCCATTAGCAATGAAAATGTCTTTCAGGCCGTCGTTATCCATGTCATAAATAAGAGCTCCCCAGCTCCAGTCTGTGGCTTCCACTCCTGCCAGGCGCCCAATTTCACTAAAAGTGGTATCACTGTTGTTGAGTTGCAGGGTATTTCTGGTGAATTGGTGGAAATACCCATTCTCAACATTATAGCTGTACTTGTCCCAATTTTCAAAAGTGGTGACTGACTTTAATCGCTTGTAATCACCCGGGAGCATTTCCGTTACAAAAAGGTCGGAATAGCCGTCATTGTTAATATCAGCCATATCCGCTCCCATTGAAGCCCCACTGATAGATTTCATGGATTCTGTTAACCTTTCATGGAAGGTACCATCCTGATTATTGATATATAAATAATCCCTTTCAAAAAAGTCATTGGAAACATAGATATCCTCCCAGCCATCCTTATTTACATCACCTACCGTTACTCCCAGTCCGAACCCTATAATACTGCCATAAATGCCGGCTTCTTCACTGACATCTTCAAAATAATCTCCTTCGTTTCTCAGTAATTTATCGCCTCCAAGGCTGTCACGAATATGACGTTCATTTCGCTCCAGATTGAAACTGCCTATGGCCTGGTAGGAGTTGTTGAGTAAGTAAACATCGAGGTCACCATCTTTATCATAATCGAAAAAAGAGGCGTGCGTACTGTATCCACGATCGTCTAACTTATATTCTTTGGCTTTTTCGGTAAATGTATTGTCCTGATTGTTGATATAAAGCTCATTTTGCTTTTTGTCGCCCTCAATATCACCCGAATTACACACGTAAATATCCAACCAGCCATCTGCATTCACATCAGCCATTGTTACACCTGTAGACCAGCCCATTTTGCCGCCTACGCCAGCGCTTTGGGTTATATCTTCGAATTGAAAATTTCCTCTATTCAGATATAGTTTATTAGAAGACTGGTTGGCCGTGAGGTAAACATCCACTAATCCATCATTGTTGATGTCTCCTATGCTTACCCCGCCGCCGTTGTAGTAATTCCTGTAAGTGTATACATTGAATTCATCGTTGAAGATCAAATTATTGGTGAAATCTATACCGGTCTGGCTTTGATCCAGAAGCGTGTAGAGCGCTTTCTCCTGATCTTTTTTTTCGCCGCATGAAATGAGCAGCAAACAAAGACTTACAACAGGTAAAAATTGTTTCATGAGCTAATTGAATGTTTAAATTTGGGATGAAGAATGTTATGAACCCTCACCAATACAGTTTGGGCATCTTTCGTAAAAACCATTATTCTTCTGTTAGCATCCACTTTAACAGGTATTTCTTTATCGTCTAAATTGATGGTAATAAAGTCATTCCCACCATACCAGATTTCCAATAATTCCAGGACTTTAGGTTGAAGCTGATCTGATTGCAACTTTTTATTCCATGGCGCCCATGCCAAATAGCTGAACTCGAAATCCATGGCCATAATTTTATCCTTTTCGTCAAACTTCGGATAAAATAACATACGTATTGAGGTAGGCTCCTGATGCAAAACGGAGTCGACAAAAACATGTTGTACTGCTGCGTTGCTCGGGCCCTGGGTCACCAGCTTTTGTTGATTGAGCCTCTGGCACTTGCTGTAAAAATCCGATCTCGAGTCATTAAAATTGATCTGGAACAATAAGCTATCAAGCGTCACTTCCCTGGCCAGTTCACTTTTTACCAACCTTGTATATTCAGACTCCAGACACCCGGCCAATACCAGAACCAGAACCCCGCTAAAAACCAACGATTTTGTAAACTTCCAACTCATCATCATACTTGGCTACGATTAAATATTGTTTATTCTCTTTTATTAAAATTTCGAAATCGCGAATCTGTCCATCTATTTTAAGGTTGACAGCTTTATCAAAGGTGTATGATCCTTCCGCCATTTTTCCCGGAAATAACCATCCTTTAGAAGCATCAAATCTACCAAATTGTGGTTTTACCTGAAACTCATTACCTCCTGCAAATAAATCCTGAATACCATCCTTATTAACATCGAGAATTAAAAGACTATGGATAGGAGCATATTGTGCTTCCTGAGGCAATCTTTTTATTTCATATCCTTCAGGTGTTGAAAGCAATGCAACGGATGCCAAAATGTCTACTTCCAATATCTTACTTTGCTCAATAATCCCTGGTGTGAACAGCTCTTCGATTGACATGCCTGCATAATCTCTATAGTAAACCACCTTCTTCTTCAATACCGGAATTTGAGATATCAGTTCGTCTTTATCCAAAATAGGATAGTATTGGTCGTTGATCCTTGTGCAATATATTTGTTCAATGGCCCCATTGTTATCAAAGTCGTTAATATAAAGCCGGTCACCTGCCTTAAAGGTCGTGTTTAACCCATGATTGCCAACCACAAAATCAGGTAGACCATCATTGTTTAAATCGGCAGATTCAATATCCATCCACCAACCATTTGTTTTTGGTAAATCGTATTTCGGACGGGTTTCCAGTTTTCCTGAATTGTTGATAAGGATCGTTATAGGCATCCAATCGCCAACCACGACCAGGTCCTGCCAACCATTGCCATCAATGTCGACCGACAGTGCATCCGTTATCATATTTTCTTTTGTCAATTCAGCAGCCTTTTGATCCGTTACATCCTTGAAAGAACCGTCGCCTTGATTTTCCAGCAGGTATCCTCTACCACCCGTACCATAATAAAACGGATGGAACCGTTCAGCAACAAATAAATCGAGGTCATTGTCATTGTCAAGATCAAATGGAACCACGGCGCTTGTACTCAGATACTTCAAAAATGGAAGGTCCTGCTCTGAAAGTGTGAAATTACCGTTTCCATCATTCAAATAGATCCTGTCCTTCAATACGGAGGAGCTCGATGAATAAAACCTCCCTCCGGATGCCAGATAAAAATCCTGATCGCCATCATTATCAATATCAAAGAATATGCTCCTCGTTTCTTCCGGTTTAGACATAAAAGCTGAAGACTTCACCATAAAATGGTCGTCGCTAATAGACAGAAAGCTGCCCGGCTGGTCTTTACCGCCGGAAAAGTAAATTTCATCATTTCCATCTCCATCTACATCCGTTTTGGTTAATGATGGTGATTCTGTGCTATACATTTTGGGTAGCAGCCCGTTTCGATTGAAATCGTTCAGGCCACTCGGGTTATATTTGATCTTGCTATCGTTTGATAACTTTACCAAAATGGGTTTAGAAGAAATGGCCTCCTTCGATTTTATGTCGTCGATTGCGACATGTTCTATTTCTAAAAGTTGATTGGTAGCAATGTTGTAATGTGTTTCTCTGCTACCGTCAAACCAATTTACGATTAGCGAATCTATTACCCCGGTATTTTCTACACCAAAATGCACCCTGGGATCTACGGTGCTTTGAAACCCCCTGGTCACGAAGTTGTCAGCCATTTGTTTTCTGCCGTTATAATAAATCTCAATTGAAGTGCCCAGGGCATAGGTATTATTTGTTTTTGACCTCAGTTGTATGGTAATACTCCTGTTTTGTGCGGTATCCGTATTGTTTCGATATATCTGGGAGGGCATATTGATGTTATTTACTACGAGATCCAGGTCACCATCATTGTCCAGATCGCCATAGGCGCTTCCGTTGGAAAAAGTTTTGGTACCCAACCCCCATTCTTCTGTCATTTCTTTAAAACTCAGATCGCCTTCATTTTTAAAAGC
>DNTA01000234.1 GCA_003500135.1 Cytophagales bacterium
TATCTGGTCCACGAACTGGCCAGCCGGCAGGGCGAGGCCCTGAAAGTGCACCAGGCCCGGCTGGAACAATCCTACTGGGAAAACGATGTGCTGTTCAACATGAAGGATATTGGCGGCAGGACGCCGGAGTAGGTGGCGGGTATAGACCTGAAAGGCAAACGGGTAAACAGGATGAACCATGATTGCCGGCCGATGCACTCCGCTCACTGGCGATTGCATTTACTTTCTCAGTTCATCGCGTATCGCCAGTCCAATATTTTCCAACAAATATGGCTTTCGGATATATACACCGGCACCCATTGATTGGGCACCTTTGACACGATCGGTTTCAGAAAACCCGCTGGCAATAATCGCTTTTTGATCAGGGTTGACCTCACGAATTCGTCGAAAACATTCAAGGCCATCAATGCCCGGATACATAATCATATCCAGGACCAGGACATCGACATTCGGGTTGGTTTTTATGAAATCTACGGCCGCTTCGCCACTGGATACCGTATTGACCTTGTATCCCAACCTTTTTATCATATTGCTGGCCAGAGCTCTTTGTTCTTCAACATCGTCCACCACCAATATCGATTCACCGTTTCCCATCAGATCCGGTATGGAGGTGCGCTGTTGCAGCTTCTTCGGCGCTTTCCTTGTGGCGGGGAAATGTAGCTTGAAGGTCGTCCCTTTTCCCTCCTGGCTCACCACATCGATATGCCCCTGATGATCGGTTACGATTCCCCATACCACGGTCATCCCTAAACCGGTTCCGCTGCGGTCCATCACCTTCTTTGAGTAGAACGGCTCAAATATCCGTTCAAGGTCTTTTTTTGGTATGCCGATACCCGTATCGGAAACCAGGAGCAGGACATAATCTCCTTCAGGAAACGCATCATTTCCCCCGACAGGGCGCTCTATGTAGACATTCTTTGTGGCAATATGGATAGTGCCGCCGTCAATAGTCGCTTCGGCGGCATTGGTGATCAAGTTCATAATGGTTTTTAATAGATTTGACGTTGAACCCAGGATGTTCAATAGATGTTGTTCGCGTTTAAATTGAACTCGAACGTCCGGGTGAAAAGACATCATTTTTTCAAATTCGGCTGATGTTAAATACTCATCGATGATGTCGTTCAGGTTCACCACGTCCGTTGCCGCGACATTGCGCCTGGCGAGTGTCAACAGGTCCTGTACGATCGCAGCAGCCTTTAAGCCTGACTCTTGGATGGTCAAAATCGGCTTCCTGAGTTGGCTGTCTTCCGGAAGGTCCAGCAAAAGCAGTTCCGGGTAGCTCACGATACCCGACAGCACGTTGTTGAGGTCGTGAGCCACGCCACCGGCTAAAAAACCGAGGGCCTCCATTTTTTCAGCCCTGGCAAGCTTTGCCTTTAATTTTTCCTTTTCCTTTTCCGCACGCTTCATTTCGGTCACATCCATCATGGATGCGATGCGTTTCAGCGAATTGGGTATGCTGCCGATTTTACATAACACGGTTTTCATCGCACCATCTTTATCGCGGATATCAAGTTCGATGTTGGTGGATAAATCATCGTTTTCATTTATGCCCCCGACAAAATAGGATTTAACCTTCATGAAATCGGAAGGATGAAGCAGCGAATTTAAATTCCATTTATTCTCGACAACTTGTTTTTCGTATCCCGTCAGCTTCTCGAATTCGCTGTTAACCAGGGAGAGGGTAAGATCGGCGTCTATGATGGCATTCGCGGTTGCAGAGTTTTCAAATAAATATTTGTATTTTTCCTCGGAGGCGACAAGGTCGTCAATCAGCCGATCCCTTTCCCTTAAGGACCCCTCGTATTCTTCAATGACATCTTGCACCTCTTCTTTAACTTGCCAGATGCCAAGTCCTCTGATCATGCGGTTCAACTTCCCGGATTTTTTCCATTGCAGGCGGAACTCACAGCATTCGTCGCCATTTAACACACATTTTACCTCCTCCGCCTGAACCTCTTTTACCCCCGAAGAATCCATCAACCCTGCATAAATACCAAGGTTCCAATTGCATACATCCTTGGTGACCCTGAAATTGGGAAGATAGCGAAGCTCAAAAGCAAGCTCCTTATTATTGACCTTGTGGGGAATTACCTGCTTGGTGCGGTTGAATCGCGAATTGATTTTGGCCGCCTGCCTGGCCAAAAAGACCGGACCGAACAGCTTGCCGATAAAAAGGGCGCTCCTGGACAAATTCTCCCTTACCGCCCCCTTACCGGCTTCAAACAGGGGGTTGGGTGCGGTGACAACCTTGCAGACATTATGTAACAGGGCTAACGAAAACTCATTGGAGACCCAGTAGTTCAGGTCAACAATCTGATCTCGACCGATGGGTGTCAGCTTGGTCGGATCTGCCAGATCACGGATCAGGTAATTTTGATTATCGACGAGACCGTTTATAACCGCATTGATGCCCAAACGACCGTAATTTCTCTCCAGATAGGAAAATAATCCCACGAAATTCAGGCAATTTATTTCTTTGGGCATCGGTACGTGCATTATCGATCACTCCAAAAGCATCAACCCAAACGAACGAAATGGTTCAGGTCTACAATTCGATATTTTTCATGCTCAAGATTTCCTTTCTGAGCATTCGGTTACCTGCATCCCCGAATTTTAAAATATAAACATTCAGATTGGCTAAATAAATCTTTTGAAACCGTTTATACTCTTTATTCATGATTTTGAAATCGTCTTTCGTCCTTAAAAAATCATGTAATGAACGGTCCACTTCCCTTGATTGTGTGGCCATCGCCCTCAATACAGCATATTTCATGGGCGTGATTTCCAGGTTATCATAGACAACCAACAGAAAAAATAACAATACGCAAAGGGTCGATATCATGACGCCCACATTAACCACCTATATTTATGTAATATTTGACCACTCAACCCGCCCCGGCATCCGTTGACAATCTTTAACACCATAATATTAGATACTTGATGTCAATATTGTCGACCACTTTTTTCAAAACTTTATTGTATATATTGGCTCAACTGTTAGTATACGGCCGTTCTGGATGTGGCCTGAAAACTGCAGAGCAGATTTATGCTGGGGGTGTTTAGCCGCTGAGCGACTGCTTTCATGTAGAATTCAGATCACATCAAGATAAACCACACCTTCAAGCACTGAGTTCTTATTGACCGGACAGCTCGGCCAACGTTCCGTTGGTATCGCCATTAGCTTTGAATAAGGCAGCATTTGAACTTCTTATGTGGGGGTCAATCCATGCATTCCAATTCACCGGTTACCAAAACAGATTTGAGCAGATTTCTTCAGAAACAACCCAACATCTTTCTGGCCAAGTATTTACCATTTTCAGTCTACCGCAGATACCTGTCGATGATTGGATTCTACTATTACGGCGTCAACGGTGAGGAGCGAAAAGAACTTTTGGCTTCACTAAGGTTTGTACTGGGGAAACGGTTTGGTAAATTGAAGTTTGGATACATACTTCTAAAAACCTATTTGGGAATATTCGATCATTACTATGAAAAAATGATCAATGCACACAAATCGCTTACAGGCATGAAGAAGCATGTAAACAAACAAATTTCATTCACTGGAAAGAACAGGCTAAATCAAATTATAGAAAAGAACAAGGGGTGTCTCCTGGTTACCGGTCATTTCGGGGCCATAGAGTATATCCCGCTTTACCTCGCGTCCAATAATTATCGGCCCACCATCATTTTGCGCTTCAAGACGGAAAAACTGAAAGCGGCACTTGCCGCCAAATCAAAGTCGGTGGATCTGGAACTGATCGATGCAGACAGTCCGAATGCCCTCTTCAAGGCATTCAATGCGATCAATGAAGGCAGGTTATTGATTACGCTGTGTGATGAAATCCACCATTGGCGGCCAAGCAAAAAAGAAAACGCGCGATTGTTCGGCCGTCTCGTTCCAAAGGACAGAACGCTTGATATCCTTTATCGAAGACTGAAAGTACCGACCTGTTTCGGAATCATCAAACGAGAAAAAAATGGCTATGATTTATCCATTCATCCGCTCGCCGATGGAGAAGAAAAAATTTCGCTTTGTGAAACTGCCTGGGATCAGTTGGAACAAACTGTCTACCGATATCCGGAACAATGGTATCAATGGCCCAAATTCCATTCAGAGTTTACAAGATACAGTATGAACCGGGAGTGT
>DNTA01000134.1 GCA_003500135.1 Cytophagales bacterium
GTTTTGGGCGGGCTGGGTTTTGGGGCGCTCAATGCCCTGTTTTCACCCGCCCGACTCAGGCAAAGGCTACAAAAGCCCTGGATTGACTGGCAGCCTTCCACGAAAATTGCAGTATTTACCAGTGCCGTCTTATTATTATTGGGTACCTTGTGGTTTCTGGCCCTGGAAAATAATAGCGCACTCACCGGTCAGGGTTGGCTTGATAAACTGGTCACCAGCTTTTTTCAGTCGGCTACCACCAGAACGGCTGGTTTTAATACTGTGGATATAGGAAGCCTGACCCTTCCGGTTTTGCTTGTTATGATCATTCTGATGTTTATCGGCGCCTCTTCCGGGTCGGTGGGTGGAGGTATAAAAACATCAACCTTCTTCATCATCTTTGCCTCGGTTTGGCAATTGATCAAAGGAAGGAGGGGGGTGTACATCAACAAGCGCTTTCTGGCCAATGACCTGTATTTTAAGGCAATGGCCATTTTTGCTTTCGCCATCGCATACAATATTATCGCTTTTGTCATCCTGGCGGTGATACACCCCGATATCAAAGCCATTAGCTTATTGTTTGAACAAGTATCTGCATTTGGTACCGTTGGGTTGAGTATGGGGATCACTACGTCACTTTCCGGTGGCGCTAAATTTTTAATCATAAGTTCTATGTTTCTCGGACGAGTTGGAATTCTTACATTTGCATATTCCATAAGCGGAAAACAACAATCCAGGAATTTTAAATACCCGGTAACAAGAATAATGGTAGGATAACTATGCACCCGATACTATTTCAATTTGAGGTTCCCGAATTTTTGCAGGGTATATTTCCCTCGCAGGTCACAATATATTCCTATGGCGCACTTATTGCACTAGGGGCTTTTTTAGGATATATGTACACCTCAATAAAAGCCGGGAAAAAATTCGGTCTGTCCCATGAAACGGTACAGCTTTTTGTGATTTTGGTGATCATTGCGGCCGTGGTAGGGGGCAAGTTTTTTATGATATTTGAAGACCCAAAAGATTTTGCAGGAGATCCGGGCTCGCTTCTTACTGATTTCGGTAGTGGATTTGTGTTTTACGGCTCCCTAATTTTTGCTATTCCAACGATCATCATATTCTTAAAGGTCAAAAAAATACCTGTATGGCCATTTCTGGATGTGGTTGCAATTTTAACAACCATCGTACATGCTTTTGGCAGAATGGGCTGCTTTATGGCAGGGTGCTGTTACGGTGTGCCGCACGATACTTTTCCATCGGTCACTTTTAGCCATCCTAAAAGTCAGGCAGAACCGCTGGATACGCCCCTGCATCCCACTCAACTGTACTCTGCATTTTCAGTTGCTTTGATCGGTATGTTTTTGGTGTGGTATGAAAAGCGCAAGCGTTTTGATGGTGAGTTAATGTTGCTGTATATTATGCTTTATGCAATTGCCAGGTCAGTGATAGAAATATTTCGTGGTGATATACAGAGGGGTTACGTGATTGAAGGGCTTTTAAGCAACTCACAATTCATAAGTTTGCTGATGTTTACCGCAGCGGCCTGGATGTATAATAGGATGTGGAAGAAACAACAGCTTAGAAATAAGATCAGGGCATCCGGAAGGAAATAGCCCCGGGAACGATTTTTATTTGATATGCTCCATCGGGAAGAAGCTCCCCATCGATGTGCGCTTTAAGGCCCGGAGTTTTTTCTATTTTTATTTCTTTTGCTTTTTGCATGGTGGTGAACCCAAAATTGCCATGCTGGGCCATCATCACTATTAGCATAAACAAAGGTCGCTGTATCATATTGGCCGGATGGATCATCATAAGATCGAGCAAGCCATCATCCATTTTTGCCCTTGGGTTGGTTTGAAAGCCACCGCCGAAAGTCGTTCCATTGCCAATGGTCATAGAAAAAAGCTTCCTGTCGAGTAATATGTTGTCAATGTCGGCTTTGAAGTGAACGGATTTGTATTTAAACAGTAGCTCAAGTACCGTTGACATATACGCCCAGTGGCCTGCATATCGTTTTCCTCGCCTGATCATCGTATCTACCACGGCACCATCGAAACCCAGGCCTACACCATTCAGGAAATATCTGGTATTGCACTTCCCCAGATCCAGTATTTTTGGTTCGCCGTTGGTAGCGATGTCGATCTGTTTTTCAAGGTCAAACTGGTGGTGGATCGACCGGAGTGCATCGTTACCCGTTCCGTTTGAAATAACACTGATAGGAATATTGCTTTCCACCATGCCATTCACAACGTAGTTAAGCGTGCCGTCACCTCCCAGCACAATCACATCATCATAGGTGTTCAATTTTATTTTGTCCTGTAGTCTCGACGGGTCGTCAGCTAAAGTGGTGTAGAAAGTTTCATAGGAAAATCCCAATTGGGAAAAATGACTTACAATTCGGTCATATTTTGCCTTAAAGGTGGCTTTGCCTGCCGCCGGATTTATGATTATCAAAAAATTACGGTTCACAAAAATACGGATTTAGATTTCCGGCGTTTGGTTGATAATGATTGGATACTTTTTATTGGATCCTGGCATCAATCCCTGCATCACATATGGCATCACGCATGGGCTTCACCTCGATGAAAGTACCGGTTTTCACACAGCATTTTCCTTTGTAATGAATAATTAAAGTGCATTGCTCAGCCTGTTCAGGTGTATGCTTACATACTTTTATCAGGGTATTGATCACATGATCAAAAGTGTTGTAGTCATCGTTGTACACCACCAAATCTTTCAAGTCTTCCGACCTGACGTCTTCCAATACTTCCTCAATAACTTCAACCTCTGTTTGTGTATTATTCCACATCACTTCTCCTTTTATTTCACAAAAATATAAAAAATAAACATTTTTGGGACTTACTTTAATTAGCGTATGTCACCAACAATTGTTTTATCTCTTATCGGCGGATATTTTTTAGCGCTTATATTGCTGTCAAGAATTACCTCAAAAGGTGCCGATACCCAAACATTTTTCACAGCTAACCGCAACTCCCCCTGGTACCTCGTGGCTTTCGGCATGATCGGGGCCTCACTATCGGGAGTCACTTTCATTTCGGTTCCGGGTGAAGTGGGCAACTCGGCATTCACCTATTTTCAAATGGTCCTGGGGTATGTGTTGGGGTATTTTGTCATTATCAAAATATTGCTTCCACTTTACTACCGACTCAACTTAATATCTATTTATGAGTATCTCGATCAAAGATTCGGCTTTTGGTCGTACAAAACAGGGGCATTTTTCTTCCTGATCAGCCGTACAATCGGAGCGGCCTTCCGGTTGTTTCTGGTGGCCGGGGTGTTGCAATTGACTATTTTTGATGCCTGGAAAATTCCTTTCGAAGTATCGGTCTTGGTCACTATTTTACTGATTTGGATCTATACTTTTCGAGGAGGGATCAAGACTATTGTCATTACCGATACGCTCCAAACTTTTTTTATGCTTTTGGCAGTAGTCATCACTTTATTGGCTATAGGTAAAGAAATGGACCTTGGGATATCAGAAATGACCCGGGTTATTGCTGATAGCGACTGGAGCAAGATCTTTATTTGGGATGCCAATAACGGGCGGAACTTTTACAAAATGTTTTTTAGTGGCGCGCTGATCACCATTGTGATGACCGGGCTCGATCAGGATATGATGCAGAAAAACC
>DNTA01000258.1 GCA_003500135.1 Cytophagales bacterium
GTCAGTAAATGCCTAAGTCAGCCAATTTATTCAAAGCTTATCATCCAACATTGCTTGATTGTTTAATTTTGGTTTTTCTTGTTGCCCACAACTAAAATATACCAACACCCCTTCCTGATATAACCCCAATAATGGTGTATACCAAGAAGTCCCTGCTAAGATAATCACTTTTTGTAAAGGCTCAATGAGGTTTTTAGGGAGAGGGTTCTGAAGGTATATGGATGTTGCTGTTCAATTAATTACAATGAAAAGGCCTATGAGATCAGACCAAAGGGGCAACCACGGTTTCTTGGATGGGTCGCCGGAACCACCCGCAATATTTAGCGCTTTCACTATGGGAACCCCGGATTTGGCCATCCCAAATAATTCGGTACCCTATTGAACCGCAGCCCTACAGCGCATCATTGGAGCTTAATTGTCTGGGGTAGTTTTTCTATTTTTTGGGTAAATATAATTTCATTTCCCCAATTTCTAATTCGTCTAAATGCCCCATTTTACTTTCGTCTTTTGTTATTAAGTGCATATGCAAAAATGAGTCGTGATGTGTGAAAATGCCTTTATGTTCAGTCGAGAAAAATCCAATTATTTCAACGTCTTCACTTGCGATATAATAATTTGTTTGCCCTTGATGTGCTTCGTCAGGGGATGAGACTTTTGTTCTTTCGGGCAAATTTTGAATATGAATAATCGCACTTAAAACTTGTCCGATTAATTTAAAAGCGAAAGGCCTTTTGAATTCAGTCGTTTTATCGTCAATGAATTCTTCTAAACCTTGCATTGTCTTAATGTTTGCTGGCAAGTTGATTTCATTCCATTCGGTTACGTTTCCGTAAACAAAGAATGGTGCGGATGTTTTAAACGTTTTTTCAACGGTCATTGTAGAGTCAGAAGTCACTTTTGAAACGTAGCTCTTTCCGTTATTAATCAACAATTCGCCTGTCAAGTAGATTATTGGTCCAAGTCCATAAAGTCCATTTTTGTCCGAAATCGTGTCCAGGTCAATGCTGCTTCCTAATTCACCTTTCCACATCACGTTTTTCATTGCACCAACAATTTTAATGTCGGAATAAGATTCGGTTTCTTTCGTATTCTTGTCTTTCGGTGTCGAATTGCAACTTATCAGTACTATTGCAAGAAGCCCGAATGTTAATTGTTTAATATTCATATTTATTTTTAGTTTTTCTCAAATTACCGCCAAAGGTTACGTATATGAAACGTTTGGATTTATAAGCACTTTCCTGTCAAGGTAGAAGTACTTTGGATAGGAGTTAAAATTCATGATAACGCACTGGCTTCCAAATGTTTTATATACGATGTTACCTGATGGGCTTTCTTTTCAATTATTAATACTTTTTTCTGTATAGATTAAGATATATTATTTACTAGATGACTTATGCATTATTAGACTTATCAGTTTTCTTCCACATTTTACTGGTACATATTACTATCAAAAGAAAAATACCCATGACAATATCAAAAATCGATGATTTGGGTATGAAATGAGTAAATGTATTCCAAGACGCATGCAAAATAATAACAGCTAATAAACTTCCTTTTGTACGATTATATATCCATGTAAAAGTTAAACCAATTTGAATACAACCTAATACAATCATCCATAATGACATACTCGTGATTTGAGATAAATAGATAGGAAAATGCCAAATACCCCATGCTAACCCTATCATTATCCCAACAATCAAGGGTGAATATTTTTTTTGAAGTTCTTTTTGAGCATATCCCCTCCATCCTGGTTCTTCTGACAGTCCTCCTGTTTGTAGAGATTGAGTTATGATTATCAGAAATAAATAAAAAAACAGCTTAATATTGGCATACTCATTGAAATTGTATTCAGGGCTTCCTATTTCATTTCCTATTATATAATTAATTAGGACATCCAAAGAAAGTAGAAATGGGATAATCAAAAATGCAATGATATACCAAAACAGTTTTCCCTTTGGATAGAAAATAGTTGAAAGATGTTCTTGTATGGCTGTTTTTTTTGAAAAGATGTTCGACAGTACAAAAGCCGGTAAAACTGAAGTAACAATCGTTATTAATATTAGTTTTATCCCAGTTTCTGTATTTTCGATATGAATTAGATAAAAATAAAAATGAAGTGATGCAATAATCCAGACTATTACAAAAGTTAGCCATCTTTTTTTTGTTTTATTTGATTCCGCGGAATTCTTTAATGAACACATAAAGATACTAATAAGTGCAGGAGCAAAAGCTCCAATTCGCATAAGTGGTAATTGTAATAAAAAATTTCCAGGAAATAATAAATATGCTAATATCCATGATGACCAGGAAACAAGAAAAACAATAACGAAGAAAAAAACTATATTATGATTTAAAAGTAATTTCATTAAATTATTCTTTTCTATTTCATAATATTTGTATTCAGTAGACACTGTCTAACCAGATACTCCAAAAGTTGAATATATCGGAATTATAATCATTAAGTCTGCACCAGCATGAAAAAGCCATGATGATATTATACTTTTTGTGAAATGCATTAAAAATCCCCAAAGCAAACCAAGTATTAGTACAAGTCCAACAAAAAATAATACATCAGGGGTATAGGTTACTTGCATATGCGAAGCAGCAAAAACAATAGCTGTGAGAATAATTGACCAAATCGGTTTAAAAAAGTTGTTTAATTGTTTTAAAAATATTCCTCTAAAAAGTAATTCCTCCATAAATGCATTTGAAAAAACAAACAGCAAAATCCATAATAAGTTTCTTTTTAAAAAAATTAATTCAATAGGTGGCTCTGAATAATTTAAGGCAAGTAAGCCCATCAAAATAAAAGTAAGAAAGCCAATTATTAAACCAATAATAAATCGACCCTTTACTAAAAATATATCTTTAAGTTTATATCCTGCAATTAAAAATGAGAAAATTAAAACAAAACAGATGATAGCGCTATCACTTAGTTTAGCTAAAGCAATTCCTCTGGAACTTTCGATATTTATGTTCCAGAAATCATTTGTAAAAAATGAAACAATCAAAAATGCTAAATTTATGACCATTAAAGTGAATGCTATATATTTAAAATCCTCTTGTCTCCATATTTGAAAAAATTTCCATGCTCCAAAAAATAAAGCAATAAGTATCACTCTAATAAATAATAGTATCGTATTTGGAATTTTGCTTGTGAATGTAATATTTATCATAAACACAACGCCCAAAATGGATAAGATAATAAGAAAAGAAAGTAGCTTGTATTTTTTAGTTTTTGATTCCATAGCATCTGATTTAGTTTTATTTCAGCCTTGCAGGTAACAACAAAATATCAACATCCCTTCCCGATATACCCACTATAATGTTGTATATCAGGAAGGCCCTGCTAAGATAATTACTTTTTGAAAAGGCTCAATGCGGTTTTTAGGGTGAGGATCTGAAGGTATATGGATGTTGCTGCTCAATTAATTACAATGAAAAGGCCTATGAGATCAGACCAAAGGGGCAACAATGGTTTCATGGATGGGTCGCCGGAAACACACGGAATATTTAGCGCTTTCACTATGGAAACGCTGGATTTGTCCATCCCTGATATTTCAAGACTCCTATGCACCGCAGCCCTATAGCGTATCATTGGAGCTTAATCGTTAGAAATTGTGCTTTTTTATTTTCTTTTTTCTTCTTAATTTTGTTGTGTAATGTTGTATAAGGTTGTATAATCTTCTATTATGTCAAAATATTTATCCGTAAGTGAAGCTGCTGAAAAGTTGAATGTCAACTCCGAAACCCTAAGACGATGGGACAAATCAGGTAAGTTTAAAAGTTCAAGACATCCAATTAATAATTATAGAGTTTACAGCGAAGATCAAGTTCTATCTCTTGTAGAAGAGATGCAACTGGAAATCACTTACAGGAAAAAAGATGCTCCCTCTAAAAAATATAACCCTTTCTTTGAAACTAAACTTGGTAAGCTATACAATGCTGATTCGTTGGAATTTTTACAGACGTTAGAGCATGCCTCAGTTGATCTGATATTTGCAGATCCACCTTATAATATCAAGAAAGCTCAATGGGACTCTTTTTCTTCTCAAAAAGAGTATGTCGAATGGAGTTTGGAGTGGATAACAGAAGCAAGTAGAATTCTAAAAAATACCGGTTCCATGTACATTTGTGGGTTTTCAGAAATTCTTGCAGATGTCAAATGGGCATCTGCTAATCTGTTTAAAGGATGCAAATGGTTAGTTTGGTTTTATAGAAATAAGGCGAATCTTGGAAACGATTGGGGTAGGTCACATGAAAGCATCCTTCATTTAAGAAAGTCCAAGGATTTCAAGTTCAATGTTGATGAAATACGTATTCCTTACAACGAGCATACCTTAAAATACCCGGTTAGACCTCAAGCAGAAACATCACAATATTCCAAAGGCAAGAAAAATGGTAGGAATTATGTTTGGGAACCCAATCCCTTAGGAGCAAAGCCCAAAGATGTAATAGAAATCCCAACGATTTCAAATGGTTCATGGGAACGATATGCTCATGAAACTCAAAAACCCGTGGAACTCTTAAGAAGGGTTGTTCTTTCATCGTCGGATAAAGGTGATATTGTTGTTGATCCTTTTGGCGGTTCAGGTTCAACTTTTGCTGTTGCAGAGGCTTATGATCGAAAATGGATTGGAATTGAGAAGGAAAAACCTTATTGTAAAATTATTTCGGAACGTCTTTCTGACCAAGATCATTTATCTAGAATCAAAAGTGAGGTTGATTCCAAAGAATCTCAAAAAAGGAGACAGAAATTAAGATGATAGTAACCTCCAAACATCTGTAGTGATCAATTCTGAAAATGACTTCATATATTTGTTGTAAGGTTCTTTTTTAGCATTCGGAGGTGGATCAAGGTAGTAAACACCTTCAAGCTCAGTTAAAAACTTACTGTAAACCATAAATAGGTTTGAAACAAGGGTATAACTAATATTATCATGTTCTTTTCTTTGGACATCATTTAGAAAAATTCCAATGACTTTTTGATCATGTTCTACGAATCTTTCTAACAGTATTTTATCGATGAACATTTTACCCATTCGATCTTTGGAAGTTGTTTTAACTGAAACGACTATTTCATTCTTATCTAAAGATTTTGAAGTTGATTTTACTTTTTCAAACGGAGATAAGATTAAATCATTTTCACATTTATAAACTTTGGTTCCTTCGTCTGTTTCGTAAGGAATTTTGAGTACTTTCTTCTTGTTGGAAATTCCAATTTCTGTAAAAACTACTTTTATCAACTCCTCAAATCTATTGCCAACATGTTTCCTTGCACTATTCGGATTCACAAGTAAGTCAAGCCCAGCTCCAATGGATTGCTGAATAGTATACAAAGTCCTGTCAATTATTAATAATTCATCGTCATTGAAAGTCCGTTCACCATTTTTAATTCTTACGACAAGACTAGAAAACGCTGAAAATGAAGCATCAAAACTGGCTGAATCCGAAATAAAGAGGCGGGTGTTTATCGGTCGAATATATTTCTTGAAACCAGCTTGTTCATTCACATGGATTCTGTAATCCCCTTTGTCACTGTTGCTAGTTAGGACTGCTGGAAGGTAGTTAAGGACATTTTTTGTTATTTCTACGAATTCAGAGAGTTGGTTTTTCTTCTCCTGTAAATCAGCGTCTAGAGCCATTCAGTTTTTTTCACCAAAGTAAGGATTTGAGATTAGGAACGCTAGCCGTTCCTAATAAAAGAACATTACGACCAACACTCAACTAAAATTAAGTATGCGGCCCAGTTGCTAGAAGCACTGCAGTTTCAGGATTGCTTTCCACATCAAAGGGCTCAGTTCGCATATTCATTTTTAGCGCTTGTTGTTGTGCTGTTTTCGTCATAATATTCGCTCCGAATTTTCACATTAAGCCTTCGAAGATGTTTGAAGATTTCCTTCCAATGTTTTCCTCGATAACAACCAGCAGGTTGCAAGTTGCTCGTATGAAAATTCTTTAGTCTTATTGTAACCCACTGGTAAACTGCATCTACCAAATATCGTAGAAATCTGCTAATCTTGCTGGAAAAGATTTTAGATGGAAAACACACAAAGGAGACGCACCAAAGAAGAGATGTTCCCAATGGTGGAGTTATGGCAGCATAGCGGATTGAGCAAAAAGCGGTTTTGTGAAGAAAAAGGCATAGTAAAATCAGTTTTTCATTATTGGTACAAGAAGTACAGGGAAGAAGATGGACAGGGCGGTTTTAT
>DNTA01000198.1 GCA_003500135.1 Cytophagales bacterium
GTTTTAAAATAAATTTTTCATTGCAAAAATAACAAAACCCGCCAATATAAGGCGGTTTTGTCAGGTTAATCCCGACAAAACCGAGTTTTCGTCGGCCCATTGGGCAAATTCTGCTCTATAGCTGAATTTGGGATAAACAAACAGCCCAAATCTGCCATTTTATGAAACCACTGTTCAGGTCCTGAATACCAGTGGATGATCGCCTTTTGAAACTGATGGCGTTTTAGGATCTCGAATACTTCCTTTTCAGCGCCTTTGGTATGCACATTTAACCATTTACCGGTTTTAGAGGCATGGCTTACAATAAACTCGAAAACATCATATTGCAAAGTATCAAAAGACCGGTCCTGCTCCCAATGGTAGTCTATCCCAACTTCACCTATAAGAGGACTTTTGTTGAGGTTTATCGTCAATGTTTCCCAGTCCCGGTCCCAGTTTTTTACCTCCCACGGATGCAGTCCGAATGTTAAAAAGAACTGGGGAGCGTCTGCCAGTAATGTTCGGGATCGTTCATAACTATCAACATCCATTGCACAGGACCATGCCAAAATTCCGTGTTTTTTGCATTGGTCTATAGCCAAATTAATGTCCTGATAATGATCAGCATGGACATGCATATCGATCCATTGCGCTTCCTGCCAGATTTCAGGATTGACTACCACAGTTTGTCGATATCCTTGTCTTTAATCTTTACCGGATCGAGGGTTAGGAATTGCTCCCAGAATAAATCATCGGGCAGTGGAGCGGTGAATTTCATTTCCTCCTTTTGAGTGGGGTGCCCTATCATCAACTGTCGGGCATGTAAGTTGATGTTACCATCTGGATTTGCTTTGGAAAAGCCATATTTCAAATCTCCCCGGATCGGGCACCCCATGCTGGCGAGCTGAACCCTGATCTGGTGCGGTCGGCCGGTAACGGGTCGTACTTCCAGTAAGAAATGGTCGTTGAGTTTACCCAAATTACGGTAGTGCGTGGTAGCTTTTTGGGCGCCTTCTACGGGATGATCAAACGCTTTTACCGTGTTTTTTGTGTTGTCTTTTAATAACCAATGCGTCAGGGTATCATTCTGCTTAGGCGGACGCTTTTTTACGATAGCCCAATAGATCTTATTAGTATCGCGGTTTCTGAACTGTTTATTCATTCGCTCCAGCGCTTTACTGGTTCTTGCAAACAGTAACACGCCACTCACTGGCCTGTCAAGTCGGTGGACAACTCCCAAAAATACTTTACCCGGTTTATTGTATTTATCCTTGATATATTTTTTACCCACTTCCACCAGTGGCTCATCGCCCGTTTTATCACCCTGTACCAGGGTACCGGCCGGCTTATTCACTACCAACAAATGATTGTCCTCGTATAGTACAAGCAGATTATCCGGTGTAAGTGGTTTTTTCTTCATTTTGATAAATTCAATTTATATCGACGATTAAAATTCCGAGGTAAAATGGAAATCAATTTCCGGGAAACTATCCTGAACCATGGTAAGCCAGGATTTAGATTCTGCCATGAACACCAGTTTTCCATCTTTATCTTTAGCGATATGCCTGTATTTGCTATCGATAAACTCATTCAGCTTTTTTGAATCCTTGCCACTAAACCAGCAAGCTTTGTACAGTTTTGCCGGAACGAACTTACATGTGGCATTGTATTCGTTTTTCAACCGGTGCTGGATCACTTCAAACTGAAGCTGGCCTACGGTACCTACCACTTTTTTGGTACCCATTTCATAGCTGAATAGCTGCGCCACACCTTCATCCATCAACTGATTGAGGCCTTTATCAAGTTGTTTGGTTTTCATGGCATCCAAATTGACCACTTCCATAAATATTTCAGGGGAAAAGCTAGGAATACCTTTGAACATTCCTTTTTCGCCTTCCGTAAGCGTATCACCGATTTTCAGGTTTCCTGTATCGTAAAGGCCTACAATATCGCCCGGGAATGCCTCATCGATGGTTTCTTTGCTTTGAGCCATAAATGCCGTGGCGTTACTAAAACGAAATTTCTTTTCGAGGCGCACATGATGATAGTTGCTGCCCCGCATAAATTTACCCGAGCAAACGCGAACGAAAGCGATGCGGTTCCTGTGTTTCGGATCGATGTTGGCGTGGATTTTAAAAACAAATCCGGAAAACTTGTTTTCCGTGGGTTCTACAACTCGTTCTTCCAGTGACCTCTCCAAAGGCCTGGGAGCGATATCAATAAAACAGTCGAGCAGCTCCTGCACGCCAAAATTATTAACTGCCGAGCCAAAGAAAACCGGGGCCAGCTTGCCTGACCTGTATTCCTCCACTTCAAATGGCGGATAAACCTCTTCAATCAGTTCTACATCTTCACGCAATTGCGCAGCATAAGAGTCTCCCACCAGTCGATCCAACCCAGCATCGTTGATATCATCAAATTTGATCGCATCCTCGAGGTTCAGCTTTTTTTGGCTGGGCGTAAAAAGCAAAAGAGTTTTAGTGTAAAGGCTGTAAACCCCTTTAAAACTTTTACCCATACCCAGCGGCCAACTAAGTGGGCGTACTTTTATTTCGAGTTTTTGTTCTATTTCGTCAAGCAGATCGAAGGGGTCCTGACCTTCGCGATCGAGTTTGTTAATAAAACTAATAACAGGGGCGCTGCGCATACGGCACACTTCCATCAACTTTTCCGTTTGGGTTTCCACACCTTTCACGCAATCAATTACCATTACAACGCTATCTACCGCGGTGAGTGTGCGATAGGTATCTTCGGCAAAGTCCTGGTGACCGGGTGTATCCAACAAATTTATTTTCAGGCCTTTGTAGTCGAAACCCATTACGGAGGTAGCGACTGAAATACCTCTTTGTTTTTCTATTTCCATAAAGTCGGAAGTGGCGTGTTGCTTGATTTTATTGGACTTTACAGCGCCTGCCGTGTTGATTGCACCCCCAAAAAGCAGCAATTTTTCCGTTAAGGTAGTTTTACCTGCATCGGGGTGACTGATGATGCCAAAAGTGCGTCGCTTTGATATTTCCTGTTGTAAGCTCATTTTATTCTCCTAAAAATTGCGGCAAAATTAGTTAATAAAAGGTGGTTTATAATACTTTCCGTTAAATATTCGATTAATGAAATAAACTATATGGTTGGTATTGAAGTGTTTTGATTAGTTTTATGCATTCATAAATAGTAGTATTAGAAAAATTAGTAGGTAAATATTTCGGATTTATGCAAAACCAGCACTTTTTCAAACAACTGACCACCATTTTTTACGCCTTAATGGCCGGTCAGATTTTTTTCGCTCTACTCGCGCACTATCTGGTAGGGCAACCCGGTTATGAAGGAGACAGGAGCTATTTTCAAATACTGCAATTTATTGCTTTGGCATGGCTATTGGGAGGTGGCCTGGCGGCCCAGTTTATTTACAGAAAAAATTTGCAGAGAGCAAAACAGTTGAAAAGTATTGAAGAGAAAGCTAAAATATACACCAGGGCAACCATCATTCGAAGTGCGCTTTTGGAAAGTGTTACATTGTATTTGTTAATTGCTTATTTCATCACTGCCGACCCCGTTTTTATAATAATGGGGCTTTTGAGTATCATGTTCTTTTTGTTATACAGACCTACAAAAACACGTATTGAAAGTGAGTTGAATCTCACTAAAAAAGAAAAAGAGTCGTTATTCGATC
>DNTA01000104.1 GCA_003500135.1 Cytophagales bacterium
AAAATAATTTTAATTATACTTTCATATAATTTTATTTATTGATTTATTATTACTACTTTGCATTAACAAAACAAATATGGTGATCAACGTTGAAGTGATATGTTTATTCTAAACCTTCAACCTATTTTGGAAGCAAGAGGGATCAGACGCCCTTTCACCTTTTATCGTAAATGTGGTTTTACGTATGCTATTGCTTCCAAAATTTCAAGAGGGGATGTCAAGACACTCCGCCTGGATCATCTTGAACGGTTGTGCATGCACCTGAAGTGCCAGCCCAACGACATAATTGAGTGGGTGCCGGACGAGGATTATTCGATTGATCAGGATCATCCGGTTTGGGAATTAAAAAGAGGTACCGAAGAGTACGTCGATATCGGGCAGTTAATGCAGGATTTGCCCATTGATAAGTTAAAGGAAATTCAAGATGCTATTAAGCAGATAGCAAGGAAGAAAAACTGATTTAGCAACATTCGCCTTATTTCATAATCTATTGTTACTTATTGAAAAATGCCGGTGCGCCGGCATTTTTTTATATGACCCTTTCCCAGAACCAATCTCCCTTAGCGCCATTGTATTTTACCAGGCCTTCACAGGTATTTTCAACCTCAATCTCTTTAGCCACTTCAATTACCTTTTCTCTTTGCAAATCGGGAAGTGATAATTTTGCCGCGTTGGCGCCCTTATGTTCAACGCGAAAAACACTCCCTTCCGGCAGCCATTTTTCAAAACGATTTTGTTGTAGCCTAATTCCCTTTTCTGATCCTCTCATCAGATATAAAGGTATTTCGGTAAAATGAGGCGGAGCAACATCGAACCAGTACATCTCCGATACTTTTTTGCGCTGAAGGTAGGACTTTAACTCTTTATGATCTCCAGGAATTACATCATAAGGGGCATAAATTGACAGCTCATCCTTCCTTTTATCAAAAAAATCGCTATCAACCCAAAAAGCATCTACCTTGATATGCCAGCGATCTGTCCAGTCAAATGCATCTTCATGAACGATCACCAGCGGACTCCACTCGAGCAGTTGTCCTACCATTTCATATTGAATGGCATCCGGATTAACCAGCACGACGGCCGGTTCCTGATTTTCTCTAATGACATGGTGCGACGACATGGCTGCTATTATACAAAAAAGCCCCCGGATTTTACCGGAGGCCTGAAAAATTTACGATTATGAACCTAAAGACTTTCCTTAAAACCTAACGATCAATGTGCCAAATATATTAAATGGCGGCTGTACCAGGTAGCCCGGCTCATTGCCCACCGGCACACCGTAGGTGTAATACAGTTCATCGGTCAGGTTGTTGAGCGCAAGACTGAAGCTGTGTTTGCCCATTTGGTACGATATGCGGCTGTCAAGCACAAAAAAGCCCGGCATTACAAAACTCGGATCGTTGGTGGGCTCCAGAAACGATTCGCTAACCAGACGACCCGTTACATCGATAGTCAGGTCACGGGTCACGCGGAAGGCCAAAGTACCGTTCCCAATCCATTCCGGGCTTAGTACGGGTGTTACATTTTCATACACCGTTTGCTCATCATCGGGTGCATAGGTAGCTATTTCGCTATCCATATAGGTTAGGTTTCCGCGAAAAGACAGCCAGGACATCGCGTTCCAGTCCCAATCAATTTCCAGTCCCGTCCGGTAGCTTTCCGGCACGTTTTTTCGCAACTGAACAAAGCCTTCAACTACTGTCTCGCCAATGGGTGCAATTTCGTTATCAAAGCCCATGTAGAAGAAGTTGGCTAAAATTCTCAGATTCGATTTTTGCAGCCGGTAACCAATTTCCAGGTCATTGACAAATTCAGGCTGAACTGAGTTTTGATCAGTGACAAACGGGTAATTATCGGCTGTAAGCTGGAAACCTCCGAAAATATCTACCTTTGTCGGTTCACGACCACTCCGTCCGAAACTGGCATAGACGCTGTTTTCCGTATTCAATTGATAGTTTACCCCCACCCTTGGATTGAGGAAAAACCAGTCCCATACAATATCATCGCTTGGAAAACCAAGGTAAGCCTCATCGGGCTCAATGGTCATTTTAACCGAACGCATCTGAAGATCGCCATAGAAGTTAAAACCGCCTGCCTGGTAAGAGGTTTTCACAAAAGCGCTGATCTCATCTTTTCTGGACGATTCGTCATAATATGGATTATTATAATCAGGTACGATTTGTTCCTGATTATTTCTATGGAAAGTGTAGGCATGCACCCCACCATTAAGCGTCAGGGATTCATCCCTGGAGTTCCATGAAATATTGGAAAGTATACCAAAGTGATCATTTTGTAAAGGATAATTGATTTGCGTAAATCTGGAAACCGTATCCGCAGGATCGTTTGTGTCTCCGGTATACAGGATATCCTGCGTATCGTATCCAAACGGAAATGAGCCTCCCGCCCCACCATAATATGCGGTGGACGCAATACTGAGTTGATTATTGAAAATGTGCGTATGTTCCAGTTTTAGCATCCATTGACCAAAATCGTCCACATCGTTGGGCGATAGCGGATTCGTTCGGGGATCATCCTGAATGATGGATTCTGCTACCGGCAAATAGGCCAGTTCATTTTGTGACTGCCCTTTGAACCCGGTCAGTTTAAACACATCTTTTTCTCCAAAATGGGCCCCGGAAAAGAAAAATGAGTAAGAATCAGTGCCACTATGGTATTTATATCCGTCGGAATGGATCATGGAAATGCGGCTATAAAAGGCAAAGTCATTGTCCATGCGTCCGGTGTGGACCTCAGCGCTACCCCGCCAGGTGTTAAATGAGCCGCTATTTAGTTGTAATTCCACGGAAGGCTCCGGTCGGTTCAATTCAATAGATTCATAATTGATTGATCCCGCATAGGATGCCGTTCCGTTTGTGCTTGTGCCTACGCCGCGCTGTACCTGGAAGGACTCTACACTATTGCCGAAATCAGTGAAATTGGAGAAAAACACGCCCTGGTCGATCATGTCGTTGAGGGGTACACCATCGAGGGTTATGTTGATGCGCGTTTGGTCAATACCACGCAAACGCATTTGACCATAGTTGGTATAGTTGGTACCTGATTCGGAATATGCCACAATAGAGGGCGTCAATCTCTCCGCCAGAAAAAGTGCATCCTGCCCAATGTATATTTCTTCAATTTCTTTTTTTGAAACCGTTTTTTGCGTTACAGGTGTTCGCTCGGTACCTCTGATACCCTTGATGATCACCTCCTCCATTTGCTGAGGCGCCAGGTTGACTTCAAAATTGCTTTCACCTTTCCAGTTGTAGATTTGTGTTTGGTAGCCTACATAACTGATTTTTAATTCTGCCGGAATAGATTCCACTTCAATTTTAAAGCTTCCTTCGGCATCGGTCAAAGTACCATCACCTGTTTGGTTGGCGACCACCGTTGCTCCTACAAGTAAAGCTCCGGTTTCCGCATCCTTGACAACACCTTCCGCTACTTCTTGTGCAAAAGCACTGTTGAAAATCAAAAATACCCAAAGGGTTAATACTAATTTTTGCATCGTGTTTATTGTTTTAAAAATACTACAATTGGTGCGGGGCACACCGTTTATTCATCCTCCCTGCGGCAGCATTACCTGCATCAGGTATTGTGGGTATGATCTCAGCCCGTACTGTTGAGGCACCCCAAATTTTAGTTTATCAAATACTCGTTGGTAAATAATTTCTGTGATTCGATTTTCTTTTTTTCCTCACCTGAAATATGTCTGTTTTCATGCATCCAGTTTAGAAAAGCATCAAACTTTTGGTGGCTCATCAAGCCCCAGTGATCATCTGCATTTAAAAAAGCCAGCGCTATGTTTTTTATGGCCAGGTCAATCAGTTCATCATCGTTGAAATTGGGATGATCGACATGCCTGCAAAGAAAACGACCCGCCATCAGCGGTTCAGCTGCTGCAATTTTGTACCCTTCTGCGGCAATGGTCAGGAAGGTGCGGATCAGCTCTTTTTTTTCTTCTGATAAATGCTTTTGGGCGTACATTAGGGAAGAGTAGCCATAAGGCACTTCATAATCCTCCAGCTTGAAAACGTTGAGGTTAATGCCTTTTTTGCGTGCCACCTGACCTTCCCAGGGCACAAAAACCCAGCATACATCGCCTTTACTTTGCTCAAAAGCGCCCCATACGGAAAGCCTTGGCGGATTTTCCATTTCAAAAGCGCCTTCACCACCATCTTTTTGGATCATGGTTTTGAGTAAATCCTTT
>DNTA01000169.1 GCA_003500135.1 Cytophagales bacterium
CATCCGAACCACAGACAAAAACCACATCTTCACCTTTCAACCGGAGGTATCTTACATAAATATCGGCCGGTACATACACACCTGCCAGGTGACCTATGTGAATAGGGCCGTTGGCGTATGGCAGCGCTGCCGTAATGGTATGTCTCTTATAAGTCTTTGGATCCATTTACGCGATTTTTCGCAAAGATAGAAAAAATGGATGGTCGGGCAGCGAAGTAAGGGATTTTGTTGGCTACACGAGTTTCAGTTTGGGCAATTCGATCATGAATGACATATTGCCGCGAGGTCTGATAAGCTTTATGTCACCCTGCAATTTTTCCACCGCGATTTTTGCCGCAAAAATTTCGAGCCCGGTACCGCCTGATTTAGGTGATCCTTTGAAGAAAAGGCTGAAAACCTTTGGGATATCCTGATCCTGAATACCGTAACCATTGTCTTCAATCGACAGATTAAGTGATTTTTCTTTTTGCTCTACTTTTATTAAAATATAGGACTCCCCGCGGGTCTTTTTGTAAAATGATGCATTGATAAGCATGCTACCGAGGATCAATTTGAACAATTTGCGGTCCGATACCCATTTGCTGTTCATATTGATGTCCAGCCGGATATCAATTTCTTTGAGTCGGTCATCCAACTGGAATTCTGCAATGGCTGTTTTGATAAATTCCTCAGCATCGAAACGCTCTAGAATGGCATCGCGCTGATAAGCTTCATGCACTTCAATTAACTGGAATAGTACATCGTTCAGGTTTGCTGATATTTTTTGTAAAGTCTGGAAGTATTGTAGAGAACTTTCTTCCCTGGCATCCAGCAAACCCAAATTGACTATCCCTTGCATAGTGGCAATGGGGCCCCGTAAATCGTGCGAAGCTTTGTAGATAAATAGATCTAGCTCGTGCACTGCCTTCATCAGCCCTTCTTTGGAACGTGCAAGTTCTTTGGTCCGGTCATCCACTGCCCTTTCCAAATCAGCATTTACATTGAGCAGGAGTGAGTTTTGGTCTCGAATGGTCTTTTGGGCTTCGGCCAGCTGTTTGTTTTTGCGCTCCAGATCGTCCTTTTGCAGCTCTATTTCCGATTTCGATTCACTCAACCTGCGATTGGCCAGGTTGGTAACAATGTAGTTTCGATAGATGAGCCCAACGAGTGCAATGGTTAGTATGACAATGATGAACAGAAAATAGTTAAGCTGTGACTGCTTGGTAATACTGATGTCCTTTTCAGCGATTTCTTCCTGCGCTTCCTGTAGGGCGATCTGGAGGTTGGCAACGTTGCGGGCAAGGCCCTCATTGAATATTGATTCCTGCAGTTCGGTATATTTTTTCTGGTAGTAAAGCGCGGAGTCTATTTTATTGAGTTTTTCGTAAACATTAACATAAAGAGCATAATTATCTTTCATTTCTCTTTTATTGTAAACTTCTTCTGCCAAGTTTTGACTACGTTTGAGTAATTCTATCGACTCTTTATATCTTTTGTCTTTATATTTGATTTTAGCTAATGTTTGATAACATGCTGATAAAACATTTAGATTATTCGTATTTTCAGATATTTTAATAGCTTTTTCCGTATATTCTTTTGCAACATCTAAATCATTTAATCCCAAATAAACTTCACCAAGGCCAGAATAAACAACTTCCAAATACACATTTTTATGCCCATCAAAAATATTTACATCTAGAAGGTTCAATGCTTTTTTATAATTCTGTATCGAGATATGATATTCTCCTTTATTTTTATATACTACACCTAGATTAACCAAAGGCCCAATAGCTTCTATTGAATCATTAATGTTATATCTTATTTCTATTGCCTCCTTTAAGTATTTAATGGCATTATCATAATCTTTAAGTGTATTAAATACTAATCCCAAATTGTTAAGTGTTGTGACAATTTTTTTTTGTTGATTTAGTTCTTTTTTTAAATTGAGGGATTTATGATAATACTCAATTGATTTATCATATAAACTTAAATCGTAGTAAAATATCCCTAGATCATGATATGCGATAGCTTGGATTTCTTTAATCTTTGCAGATTCCGAAATTTTTTTACCAAGCAAAATATATTTCAACGCAGTTTCATAGTCCCCTTCATATTTCTTAATGTATCCAAGATCCAAGTAAATTCTAGCAATCCACAAACTATCTTCAATTTTAACTGCTTCTTCCAAGGCTAATTCATCATACTCTATGGCTATATTTATATCATTGAATTGATAAATATATGATAAATCGAAATAAGCCTTAATCTTAGGTAATCCATAAGATTGTTCAGCCACGTTCATTAAGCTATCAGTGATGCTTTCTACAGTAGCAAAAATTGAAAATTGTATTGCGATTAATAAAGTTGTTAATATGAATTTTTTAAAAAACAATCTTCACCTCCTACTTGGTAACATAAAAAATATACAGATGCTAATTAGACAATAAATTCATTTGGCACAATGCTTTTCTCGTTTTGCAATAAAAATGAATTCAAAAGTGTAACAAAATTGTATTCAATATAAATTTTTCAAGATTTTTTTTGATTATTTTGATATTTCAATTTTCCCCTGTATACTTGTTGTATCAAATGATCTCAAAACAAAAAATAAACAGATTTATGAAAGCTAAGGTACTACTCATTGCCATCGTGGGCACCTTCATTATGACAATAACTTCATGCACGGAAGAAGAAGTTAAACCAACAATTGAAAATCACCAATCAGAAGGTTTACATTTAAGAGATAGATAAGAATTAAAACTACTATGAAACGGACAATATTGAACATCATCATTTTGTCAATCCTTACACTTGGCATATCTTCTTTTATCTTTTTGAAAAAGGGCCAGGTGGCTGACAATAGCGCGAACACAGAAGTAGAGGCACAGGCTCAATACACTCACTACCAGGAGGGTATCACTGAGCGCGAAAGGTACTAAGCTTTAGAGCGGTAGGTGCGACGAAATACCGTCGCACCGAAAAATCTTTCACCTTTTATTCCTACCTTTGCGGCTTATTTTAAACTAAGTATGCAAAGTATTAGGAACATTGCGATCATCGCGCACGTCGACCATGGCAAAACGACCCTGGTTGACAAAATGATTTATGCCACCAATACACTCAGACAGACGGAGGAAAGCGCTGATCTGATCCTGGACAGCAACGATCTGGAACGTGAGCGGGGCATTACGATCACCTCGAAAAACGTATCAGTATTGTACAATGATGTCAAAATCAATATCATTGACACGCCCGGCCACGCCGATTTTGGCGGTGAAGTGGAACGGGTACTCAAAATGGCCGATGGCGTCCTGCTGTTGGTAGACGCCTTTGAAGGCCCCATGCCCCAAACACGTTTTGTATTAAGTAAAGCCCTGGCGCTGGGCCTCAAGCCCATTGTGGTGGTCAACAAAGTGGATAAACCCAACTGCCGCCCCGACGAAGTACACGAGCAGGTTTTTGATCTGATGTTCCACCTGGATGCTACCGAAGAACAACTCGACTTCGTAACGATGTACGGCTCTTCCAAACAAGGCTGGATGAGCGATGACTGGCAAAAACCTACCGATAACATATTCCCTCTTCTGGATGCCATAATTGAACATATCCCTTCTGCGCCCTATCGCGAAGGGGCGCCGCAGATGCAGATTACTTCACTGGACTATTCTTCATTTGTTGGCAGAATTGCTATTGGCCGTGTATATCAGGGAACACTTAAGGAAGGCCAGCAATTGGGACTGAGCAAAAAAGATGGCTCCACCAAACCGGTGAAAATCAAGGAAATCCATTCTTTTGAAGGGTTGGGCAAGAAAAAAGTAACAGAAGCACGAGCAGGAGACATATGTGCGCTGGTAGGCATAGAGGATTTTGAAATTGGCGATACCATAACGGATCGGGAAAACCCACAGCCACTTACTCGAATTGCGATTGATGAACCAACCATCAACATGCTATTCACCATCAACAACTCCCCGTTTTTTGGTAAGGAAGGAAAATACGTTACTTCACGCCACGTGCGGGACCGCCTGATGAAGGAAACGGAAAAAAACCTGGCTTTGCGCGTTGAAGAGACCGATTCAGAAGATAAATTCCTGGTATATGGACGCGGCATTCTTCACTTGTCAGTTTTGGTAGAAACCATGCGCCGTGAAGGTTATGAGCTTCAGGTGGGCCAGCCTCAGGTGATATACAAAGAAATAAACGGAACCAAACACGAACCGGTTGAATTGTTCGTGGTAGATACACCGGAGACCTCATCCGGAAAAATTATTGAAGCGGTAACGCAACGGAAAGGCGAACTTAAAATAATGGAACCGAAGGGAGATGTGATCCATCTCGAGTTTGAGATCCCTTCAAGGGGAATCATTGGCCTGCGGAATAAATTGCTAACGCTATCCTCAGGAGAAGCGATCATAACACACAGATTCCTGGAATACCAGCCTTTTAAAGGTGAGCTTCCCGATAATAATAATGGCTCGCTGATCTCGATGGAGACCGGTATGTCAACGGCTTATGCGATAGACAAGCTACAAGACCGGGGTATATTTTTTATTGATCCGGGAGATGAGGTGTATACCGGCCAGGTGATTGGTGAGCATACCCGCCGGACTGATCTGGTTGTTAATGTTCAGAAAGGTAAAAAGCTGACCAATATGCGTGCCGCCGGCTCGGACGACAATGCGAAAATCGCCCCAAAAAAGCGGTTTTCATTAGAGGAAGCGCTGGAATATATTCACAAAGACGAATACCTGGAGGTAACCCCTAAATCCATCCGGATGCGAAAGATATTCCTGGATGAAAATGAGCGGAAACAACGGTCAGAAAAAGGGTAGTATTTGTGTAAATATTGGTAAAATTTATCCAAAATACTTAAATATATCGAAAAACCTTACATGACCTTCCTTCCGGTTTTTTTATTTCAGTGGCCTGCATTTGGATATTTATTACCGCCTTTTGTCCAAGTAAAGCTAAAAGAAGAGCGGCCGATGTGGCATAGTAATGTCTGCGATGGCATGGGCGAACCAGAATTGGTTTACCAAATATTTTCAAAACCTCATAGGGTCGGCGTTCAAAGTAATGATAAAGTTTTGGCCTCTATTTTGGTGAAGGTAGGTATAAAAATTAATGGGGCAAGTTGACTTTTTTATCTTATTCGAAAAACGATTGGTTAGGTTTTGGGCTTCCTGTTTCATATCATAACGCCATTACAACTATTACCGAACGTTCCATTACATCAATTGATCCATTTCCCACCTGTGGCGCATGGTGAGGTAAATTAAAATCATGCGGGTGGGCCTGGAAGGTATTGATGATTTGATGCCACTTTTTACCATTTTTAAGGACGGGCAACTCAAACCGGAGTTTTTCCCAATATGCATTGACCATTAATTGTAATGTTTCGTCAGCTTCGGGATGGGACAATGTAAATGCAAGGCTATGTGATTTACCTCCCCAATCGGGTGCATTGAGCTTTATGCCATGCCAGGCAATATGTGGTTTTGCGATATGCTGCTGCGATAATAATAATTCTTCTATTTCAAATATTTTAAGACTTTGAGTGAAGCCAATAATAGAGCGGGTGAATTCAAGAAGCCCTTCATTTTTCTTGATTAAAGACCAATCGAACCATGATAACTCGTTGTCCTGGCAATAGGCATTATTATTTCCTTTTTGAGTTCTTCGTACTTCATCGCCCATTAATAGCATGGGTGTTCCCTGCGAGAAGAAAGTTATGGTGAGAAAGTTTTTAATTTGACGCAACCTTAAAATATTTACCTTGGAGTTATTTGTTGGCCCCTCCACGCCATGATTCCAACTGTAATTATCATTTGCCCCATCTCTATTTGACTCGCCATTAGCATAATTGTGTTTTTGGTTATATGAAACCAAATCATTAAGCGTAAAACCGTCGTGACAGGTAACGAAATGTATGGAACGCGTGGTTTCGCGATCAGGTTGTTTGTATATATCCGGACTACCCATAATCCGAGATGCAAGTTTGCTTATTTGACCTTCATCCCCTTTCAGGAATTTACGCACATGATCGCGGTATTTGCCATTCCACTCAGCCCATTTATCACCGATAAATGTACCCACCTGATAAAGCCCTGCTGCATCCCAGGCTTCTGCAATTATTTTGGCGCCGGCCAAAACGGGATCGGATTCAATTTCCCAGAGTACGGGTGGGTTCTCAAGGGGATGGCCATTTTCATCACGACTTAAAACAGAGGCTAAATCGAAGCGGAAGCCATCAATGTGATACTCTGTAACCCAACTGCGCAGACAGTCACCAATCATTCGTCTGACTATCGAGTGGTTGGCGTTTAACGTGTTACCACAACCGGAATAATTTTTATACTTTGATGTTTTTTGATCAAGAATATAATATGCCTTGTTTTCAATGCCCTTAAAAGATAATACCGGCCCATTTTCATCAGCTTCGGCAGTGTGATTAAATACAACATCTAAAATCACCTCAATTCCTGCTTTGTGAAAAGCTTTTATCATGTCTTTGAACTCACGCACTACCTCGAGAGGATTGTCAACACTGGCGTAAGCATGATGAGGAGCAAAAAACGCGATAGGGCTGTACCCCCAATAATTGGTTAATGGCCTAACTGCGTCATAAATATCAAACTGTTGCACGGGCATTAACTCTACCGCAGTGATACCGAGGCTTTTTAAATAAGGTATTTTTTCTATCACCCCCTTATAGGTACCTCTTATATTTTCGTCTAAACCAGCGCTTTCATGTTTTGTGAATCCCCTTACATGCATTTCATAGATAACCGAGGTCGAATATGGCCTTTGGATGGGTTCGTCATCTTCCCAGTTATAGTCATAGGGATCTACCACTACTGATTTAAATGCGACAGCTGAATTATCGCCCGGTTTTTTTGCAGCTTCCCTATCGTAATTTTTACCATTGGCCAGGGCTCTGGCATACGGATCGATCAGTAATTTATCGCCATCGAACAAATGCCCATTCTTAGGATCATACGGGCCATGTATTTTATATCCGTAAAGTTGACCGGGTTTAATATCATTCACAAAAGCATGCCAATAGTAGAAGGTTCGGTTTAAATCACTTTCTAATTTTATCACTCTGGAGGGTATAGCATCCTCTGGTCGGTCAAATAACCACAACTCCACATGTTCCGCATTTTTGGAAAAAAGGCTAAAGTTTACGCCCTCGGGATAATAGGTAGCCCCTAACGGGAAGGCATGTCCGTGTGGTATGTTTATATAATTAATCATTATTCCCCTGCAAAGTTTTGAATATAAAAAAGCTATCGCTAATTACTATGATGGCCCTCCAAAAATATATATTCTATTTGTAATCAATTAAGCAATAATAGCTTCAATTCTTTTATCCAATGCATTTTGATCATTGGTGAAGCTGTAAAGTCCTGCTAAATTCAGTAACGTATCAGGCGCTATTTCATTTTTGTAAATTTTTTCCTGCCAGGTTTTGTGAACCGGTATTTTACCATCTGATGCGATTTTTTTATGTTCTGCATCAGATAATACCGGGAACATATCTGTTAGCCCTGCTTCAATTGCCCTTTCCTCCAGTTCCTTTCCTGTTGCAGGCACATCTTGATCAAGAGCGGCGAAGAAGGAAGATTCTTGTTCTGAAATATTCCATAATTTATTCAACCCTTCTTGATCAGCATCTATGCCTTCATTGAATTTCACAGAATAGTCTTCAGATACTTTGGATTGGAAGTCACCACTAAGTGTTTCTTTACCTTTTTGTGCCACAGCTGTTGGCATGGTAAATACATTCACTCCGGCCAGGGCTTCCAACTGTTCAGCCGATCTTAAACTGGCAGCAATTAACCTGGTCGGTACCTTATTGTTTTTGGTGATTTCGGTTACTGCACGTTGAGCGGAAAGAGTTGCCTTTTCCCCTATCAATTTGCCATCGCCAAGCCCATTATCAATTACATAAGCATTGAGCCTACCCAGAAACACATTTAAATAATTCGGTTTGGCCACATAAGACACCAATGCATTTTGCCTGGCGCTAAATTCAAGCGTAAAATTGATTGGGATTCCTGCTTCCCTTAATTTTCTGGCGCCCAGTAAACCGGTAGCTGTAAGTGGTACTTTAACTATGAAATTATTTGGACAAATATCATGGAAACGTTTGCCATATGCCACTATTGCATCGAGGTCGTGGGAAATGGCTGTATGAAGCTCTACACTCACTTTTCCACCGAAAGTTTCCACCAAACGCAATCCATGGCGTGCATTTAAAACGAAGGCGATTTCTGTGATCCTTTCTTCAAGTGAAATACCATCAAGTAAGGCATTTACTTCTTTTATATAGTGGTCATAAATACCCTTTTGGACCTCCTTGTTCAATAGGGTATTATTGGTGGTCAATGCTGACATATCGGTTGTCCAGATTTTGGCGGCTTCATCGAGGTCACCGGTATCTAACCATAATTCTGTTCCCGTTTGTTTGAGCTTTTGCCAAAAAACATCTTCTTTTCCAACAATTTTAGGCTCACTCAGATCGATACCTTCTAAAACAAAGTTCTTAATATCATTGGTGATTTTGCTACGAGCTTCCATGAGATTTATATAGTTTGATTTAAATGCTTTCTACTATCCGTTACATGCATGCCGCGGGATTTTGCTGTCTGGATACCCAAATCACCGTATTCAAAAACATGGCAGTTCCCCGGGTCTGCGCCCATCAGTTCAGCGCATTTTAAAAATATTTCCGGATGCGGTTTGTGTTGCTGAACGTCATCTTTAGACACTAATATTTTGATGTATTCATCCAGCCCTTTAAGTTTCAATGACTCCCGGGCATTTTTTCGCGGACTTCCGGCGCCAACAGACATAGCCCTTTTGCCATTATTCTGATAGACCACGTTTACTACTTCATCTATAACTTTTAACTTATGCATTCTTTTGGCATAAGTATTTTCTTTTTTTATATCGAGGTTTTCTACATCAAAGCCTGGATTGTATTCTGATTTTATTATACCGAAAATTTTCCCGGTAGGCATTCCCGCGGTTTTCAAGGACATCCCAATGCTCAAATCAGGCCCCAATTCACTGAATACTTCTTTCCATGCTTCGTAGTGAATAGGCATGGAATGTAATAATGTGCCAGCGAGATCAAAAATAAGTCCGCTAACACTTTCGTATATTTTTAATTCCATAACATAGAGACAGTAAAATTACTAAAGTACATTCTTACATTGAATTGGATTACGAATTATATTGATTCATAGCCCTTGAAATGCCAATTGTCACAAAGGCCATAGCGGCATCGGACGCTTTCTCAATAATTTCAGGTAACTGATCCAATTCTTCTGAAGCGAACCGGCTCAAAACATAATCCACCTGTTTGCCTTTGTAGAAATTATCCCCGATTCCAAACCTTAACCTGGGGTAAGTACTAGATTTCAACGTATGTTCGATATTTCCCAGGCCATTGTGACCCGCACTTGAACCTTTGGCCCTCATTCTTAATTTGCCAAATGGCAGCGCTATATCATCTGTTATGACCAAAATATTATCAATTGGTACTTTTAGTTCCTGAAGCCAGTAATTCACAGCTTTACCGCTCAGGTTCATGTAAGTAGTAGGTTTAATAAGGTGTATGGACCTACCCTTGAATTTAACCTTTGCTTTATAGGCATATCGATCAGTTTCGAAGGTAGCCCCAAACTTATCAGCGATATGGTCTGCTACTAAAAAACCAACATTGTGCCGGGTCAATTCATATTCAGCGCCAATGTTACCTAGTCCAACTATTAGATATTTCATTGTGGATTATTGCATGCATATATTAATAGACAAAAATAGAAATATAATAGCAGCGTTTAATCAGTTTAAGGTACGAATTAAGATTAAACAAAAAATCCTGCACTTGGCAGGATTTTTTAATATACGTGTATTTGAAGTCTATTCTTCCGATGAGCCTTCTTCTGACTCAGCTTCTTCTGCCGCTGCTGCTGCTTCGGCTTCTTCTTCCTCTTCAGATTTACCTCTGAGAGACCTTGGCGTTTCTACTGAAGCGATAGAAACCAACTTGCTGTTCATGATCTGGTAATCATGTTCCCCCAAGTCACCAACTTTCACAGATTTACCCAATTCAAGCCCTTCTATGCTTACATCTATAAAATCAGGCATATCTTTTGGCAGCGCTTTAACAGTTAATTTTCTAAGTTTAACCATCAGTTTACCCCCTTTTTGTATACCTGGTGAATTGCCGTGAAAACGAACAGGAATATCCATTTTCACTTCTTTATCATCTTGCAACAAAAGGAAGTCGGCATGAAGTATAATTTCACTTACAGGATGGAACTGAATATCTTGTAAGATCGCTTTATATTCTTCTCCTTCGATATCAAGGTTCACAAATGCTGCCTCAGGCGTGTATACAATCTCCCTGAAGAGAATCATTGGTGCATAAAAATGGTGTTGCTTTTCACCACCATACAATACACATGGTACATTGCCCTGAGCCCTTAAGCCCTTGGCATCATTTTTACCGAGATTTGCTCTTTTAAACCCTATAATCTCTACTGTTTTCATTTTTATATATTTATCTGATGAATAATGAACTAATGGATTCGTTCTTGTGCGTTTTCCTAATGCCTTCGGCAAAAAGGTTAGCCACAGAAAGTACTTTTATTCGATCCGACTTCTGTTTTAACGGCAATGTGTCGGTTATAATTAATTCTTCCAGGGCAGAGTTCTCAATATTTTCATATGCATTTCCTGAAAGAACAGGGTGTGTACAAATAGCACGAACGGACCTTGCCCCTTTTTCTTTTATGATTTTACTTGCTTTGGACAAGGTACCCCCGGTATCAATCAGATCATCGACCAAAATAACGTCTTTACCTTCAACTTCCCCTATTACTTGTATAGAGGCCACTTTGTTGGCCCTTTCCCGGTGTTTATCACATATGACCATATCTACTCCAAAATATTTGGCAAAGCTTCTGGCTCTCTTCGTACCTCCCACATCCGGGGATGCAATAATCATGTCATCCAACTCCAAACTTTTTATGTAAGGCACAAAAATGTAAGAGCCGTCAAGGTGATCAAGGGGAATATCGAAAAAGCCCTGGATTTGACCGGCATGTAGATCACACGTCATAATTCTGTCTGCACCGGCTGCAGATATGAGATTGGCTACTAACTTGGCAGCAATTGCCACTCTTGGTTTATCCTTTCTATCCTGACGGGCGTAACCAAAATACGGAACAACCACTGTTACATATTTCGCACTCGCCCTTTTTGCCGCATCAATCATAAGCAACAATTCCATGAGGTTTTCGGCAGGCGCAAATGTTGAATTAATGAGAAAGACATCACAACCCCTTACAGATTCCTTGTAGAAAACAGAGGTTTCCCCGTCGCTAAACCTTTCTATTTCAACGACGCCAAGCTCCTTTCCATATGATTCGGCAATTTTTTCTGACAGATACCGGGTACAGTTACCGGAGAAGAGCTTTACTTTAGACATCTTTATAACAGTTTGTGGTGGTTATAAATGAAATATCCCGAAGCTTACACTTCGGGATTTGTTGCCCGACTAGGGCTCGAACCTAGACTCTTCTGAACCAAAATCAGACGTGTTGCCAGTTACACCATCGGGCAATCGAAATATCGATCGCGAAATCGGAGTACAAAAGTAGGAACTTTTTCTAATACGTCAACACGACCAATATATTTTTATTGTAGATTTTTAAATTTTCGGTAAATACCAATAATGGTACCATTAATATCGTTTGAGAGCTTTAAAGTGTATATTGAACCAAGAAATAATAATGTTACCAAAACACTCCTTACAAAAAGATCAAACAACCAATTGCCCGATTCAGGAAAAATATCAGTAATAAAATAGGTGGCCAAGCCCAGAAACAGAACCAGTAAAAATTTCAAATTATATGGTTGGAATCCAAATTTGAGCCAGATAAAAATCCATTTCATGACCAAATGGATTGAAATTGCCAAAAGAGAGGCAAAGGCTGCACCTGATAACCCATACTCAGGTATTAAAATCACGTTGAGCCCTGTAGTTAGAATTAAAAACACTACCTGAAAAAGGGTGACTACTTTAAAATATTTGGAATACATTATTATGGCATCATTCAAGCCTCCTGCCATTTTTATCAATTGTGCAATACCAATAAACAAAATCACATATCGGCCTTCTCTATACTCAGCAGGTAAAATGTGAAATATGGCGTCCTGGTTCACCCAAATGCCAAGTAATGCCCACATACCAAAAATGAACTGATTAAGACAGCTCTTTTGGTATATTTCATCGACCTTATCATAATCGTTACTCGCATAGGCATCGGATATGAGCGTAGATGCAATTTTTTGAAGCCCCCTGGCAGGCATGGAAATCAGAATACCAAAATAAAATGTAATGGAATATATACCCGTAGCTGCACTATTCAGGAAAGCATTGACCAGTATCCTGTCAAATTGCAAAACTGCAAAACCACTAAACCCATTTAACAAACCAAACCCACTAACGGAAAATATATTTTTCCACTCTGGTTTAAAATGTATGGCTTGTTTCGGTCGCCAATTGAAATTTCCCTGCTTGATCAGAAACACGAGTAATACCAATGTGCCAAAGCAAATGCTACTGACATACCAAAAAATGTATTGTTCGAAGTCAAAAATTCCAAAAACAATAAAAAGGAAGCCTGCTAGAATCAGTACTCTTTGTAAGAATTCCTTTATAAAAGTACCAAGTGTGGAGTTATATAACACTGAATTGAGGGCATCGAGATTGAAGAAAAATATTTGAAAAAGTGTGAGAGGAATGATGAGATAAAAGTATTTCGCAAAATCGGGCGATTTATCCAGGTTGTTCTCGATAACTATATTTCCAAATAAAAAATAGAAGATGAGAAACAAGGTAAAGCCTATAAATCCTGTGATAATGATGAGAAATGGCCATGCATTATCTTTTCCGAGGTGGCGAAATTTTGGAAAAAAACGATAAATACTGCTGTTTAAACCCAGTGTCCCCAGCCTTCCCGATATCATTGAAAAAGAAACCAGCAAAGAAAGCGTGCCAATTTGGCCGGGGTCTAAAAACCTTGGAAATAATATAGCTACAGTTACGAAACCCAATAAAGCGCCGGCATAAATATAAATCGAGTTTCGGACGGACTGTTTGATAATGATTCCCAAGGCGTGTTTCTAATTTTTAAAAAAATCTGAGATTTGGGTGCAAATATAGTCTATTTGGTCATTAGTCAAACCGGGATAAATAGGAAGTGACAAACTTCTATTTGCAACTCTTTCGGCATTTGGGCAGACCGTTCCACACTTGACTATTGATAGTTTATTTAATGTTCTGGGATAATGAATTTTGGTTTCAACTCCCTTTGATTCCAAATAAACTTTCAGTTCGTCCCTTCGATTATCTTCCAATTGAATGACATAATGATGATAAACATGTCTTCTACTTTGATATAAGGGTGGTAATATAATTGGCAGGTCTTTTAAATAATTGTCATAAAGTGAGGCAATTTCGATTCTTTTCAGATTCCATTCATCTAATTTATTAAGCTTAACATTTAGCCATGCAGCCTGAATGGTATCTAAACGACTGTTTCTACCATATTTTACTACATTGCTTTGGTCATAACTACCGTAGTTTTTAAGAAGTTGAATCTCCTCATATAAAACTTTATCATTCGTTGTCACGCAACCTCCATCTCCCAGTGCACCAAGGTTTTTTGTAGGGTAAAAAGAGTAAGCTACGACGGAACTATATTTACCGGGATTTTGATTATCATGTAATGCACCATGTGCCTGAGCAGCATCTTCTATTATTATAATATTACCATCATCGATCTGCTTAAAAATCTTTTGAACATCTACTAAATAGCCATGTAAATGCACAACTACTATTGCCTTGGTCTTTACTGTTACTAATTCGTGGATTTGACTAGAATCAATGGTTTGACATTTAGGATCAATATCACAAAAAACTGGCTTTGCCCTAAATTTGAGTATTGAGGTTACAGTTGAAATAAATGATAAGGCTGGCACGATTACTTCATCGCCCTCTTGTAATGAAATGCTTTGGAAAATTAACTCTAAAGCATCCGTCCCATTGGCGCAAGTACAGCAAAATTTGCTACTATTGTAGTTTCTCCATCTTTTTTCAAAAAACTCAACTTCTTCTCCGTTAACAAACTGACCCTGCTGAATTTCTTTATGCGTTTTTTCAATAAGAAAATTATAAATAGCTTTATGCTGATATTCTAGATTGTAAAAAGGGATATAATACATAAAGATAAAGTTGACAAATTTATGTCAAACCAATTGAGAAAACATATAAAATTTGGTTTAATTCATTATATACGCTATCTCAAAGCTAAGCATACTTTGGGACTATGTGGAGGCAATATATATATAGAGCGAAATGTGAGGTTTTTGAGATTTCCACGAAATATACAAATTGAAAAGAATGTCGTCATAAAAGAAGGCGTCAGAATTTGCCCTTGTAATATAGATGCAAAAATTAAAATTGGTAAAAACACAACAATAGGATATCACACTTTCATCTTTGGATCTCATTCGATTGAAATAGGTGATGATTGTCTAATAGCCCCGTTTGTTTATATAGTTGATAGCAACCACCAGATTAAAAAAGGAATGAAAATAAATGAACAGCCAAATGAATCTGCTCCAATATTAATTGGTAATGATGTATGGATCAGTAGCAATGTAACTATCCTTAAAGGTGTGAAGATTGGTGACGGAGCTGTTATTGGAGCAAATTCGCTAGTTAATCAGGATATTCCTGAATATGCTATTTTTGCGGGTACTCCTGCTAAAATGATTGGAAAAAGACAATAGTATGAAAATAGGAGTAGTAATCTTATGCCGCTACAATTCAAAAAGACTTCCGGGTAAAATCTTAAAAAAAATTAATGACAAACCAATTTTAGAATATATAATCGAGCGCGTCAAAGAAGTTTTTGATAACGATTCAATCATTATAGCTACTTCGAAAGAAAAATCTGATGAACCAATAGTTCGGTATTGTTTAAACAAACAAATAAACTTTTATAGAGGTAGCTTAAATAATGTAGCAAAGAGATTTATTGATGCATCTAAATCACTTTCATTAGACTATGCAATTAGGATAAATGGAGATAATCTTTTCGTCGATATTCCAACATTGAAATCGATTAGCGATAAACTTGCGACTGGGAAATACCAGTTTGTGTCTAATGTACACAAACGAACATATCCAAAGGGAATGAGTATAGAGGGTGTTGATTCTAATTATTATGAGAAAAAATTGAGGCATTTCACTGAAAAAGAAGATAGAGAGCATGTCACTTTAAAACTATATAAATCGCCTCCCTCGAATACTTTTTTCATTTATAATAAAGAAGTTAAAGGTGTAGAAGGTCTTCAACTGGCAGTTGATACTGAAAAAGATTTGAATATTTCATCTGAAATCATATATCGCATGACAAAACACCACACTCAATACAATCTTAAGGAAATATTTGAAATATATAAAAAGCTTATGATATGAATGCTTTTAGAGGAAAACATGGCCCTTTGCTAATCGCAGAAATTGGCGGTAATCATGAGGGCGATTTTGAATATGCAAAAGAACTTGTAAACCTCGCTATTGAATCAGATGTTGATTACATAAAACTGCAATTGTACCAAGGGGATTCTCTAGTCAATCCAAATATAAGTCCGGATAGGAATAAGCATTTCAAGAAATTTGAATTATCTAAATCACAATATATCGATCTTGCCCAAATGGTAATTGATGCAGGAAAATCTTTTACCTCTTCAGTATGGGACCCTGAATATTTAAGCTGGATTGACAAATATATGGATATTTATAAAATTGGATCAGGAGACTTAACCTGCTATCCAATACTCACTAAAATTGCTCAAAAAGGAAAACCAATAGTGTTATCAACTGGCCTATCGATGATGAATGAGGTAGAAAATTCGGTGGCCTTTCTTCGCTCAATTAATTCTAAATATCAATCAAAAGATAATTTAGCTGTTTTGCAATGTACTTCGATGTATCCTATTGAAAATTCTGATGTACATCTGAATACTATGTTTACCTACAAAAATAAACTCGATGTAACCATAGGTTATTCGGATCATACAACTGACCTCAGCGCTTTAAAATATGCAACGGCTATGCGAGCTGAAGTTCTTGAATTCCATTTTACAGATTCACGTGATAATAAAACATTTAGGGATCATAAAGTTTCATTAACTAAAAGTGAAGTTCTTGAACTGATTGAAGAAATTAAATTAATTCGTACTATTCAAGGCAGCAATGAAAAGCAACCCTTAAAAATAGAAACAGATAATAATCATGTTTACACATTTAGAAGAGCTGTATATCCGAAAACAGACATTCCTGCCAACACTTTAATTTCGGAAGAACATTTGGTAACTTTGCGACCCAATGAAGGAATAGGAGCAGAATTTTTTTATGAATTAGTAGGGAAATATTCCGCTCAAGACTTGAAGAAATATCAAAAATTAGATTGGAATTTATTTAAATAGGATGATTAATTGGAAAAGGGTAACCTCCTTATCGAATAGGGAAAAAACAAATACTGAACAATGGGTTCGTGACTATAATGGGCATCAAGAAATATTTAATCTTGATATTCATTACGGTAAAAAGACAGATTTATTAGGTCTTAAAAAAGATATTATTGATAGAATAAAAGATAAAATCTTATACTATAAGGAATCCAGAGAGAAACTTTACAATACGGATGAAAAAGAATTAGTCACAAATTGTCCTGTTTGTGACAACTCTAGCAATAACACAATACCAAAAGTTAATATATACGGAGCAAATTATGTACAATGTTCCAAATGCTCTCATGTCTATTTAAAGGAAAGACCATCGAAGAAGTCCATTCACAACTTTTATCTTAATGATATTACTTATGCTTCGACCTATACAAATAAAAAATCAGCAGAATCACGTTTAGAAAAAATTGCAGTTCCTTGGGTTAATTGGATGATTGATGTTTATGAGAGTAAATTCCAAAAGAAACCGAAAAAAATATTAGATATTGGTTCAGGAGCGGGCCATTTTGTAGAGGCATGCAAGAGAGCAGGTTTAGAGGCCAATGGTATTGAGTTAAATGAGTCAAGTAGAAAATTTGCCACTGACATATGGGGTTTTGAATTAGATGGGAGAGATTTTATCGAGGTCTCAAAAGAATATTCTGGATACGATATTGTAACATTTTGGGGTCTTCTTGAGCATACACCATACCCAAAAAGCATATTAAATGCTACTAAGAAAGTCTTTGATGGGAAAAAAGATTCAATGGTGATTTCAAAAGTGCCAAGATGGGACTCTCTTAGTACCGCAATACAGAGACTTGAAAGCGATGCAATTATCAGACATTTAGATCCTATGGGACATATTATGGCTTTTACTGATGAGTCAATTGCTGAACTATATTACCAATGTGGTTTTATGCCTAGTACTGCATGGTATTATGGTATGGATGTATTCGAGACCTTTATGCAACTTGGCAATAAGATCAATCAATATGACCATTTTACAAATACCGGCCAGCTTCAAATAGAGCTTCAACAATTTATTGATGAGCAACATTTCTCTGACGGTATAACACTAGTTGGTACACCACAAACCGATTCATGATGTCACCAATTAATGAATTTTTTCCTCTTATTTCAGTATATATTACCAATTACAATTATGGTGCTTTTATCCAAAAGTCAATAGATAGTGTATTCGATCAATCCTTTAAAAACTGGGAATTGATTATTATTGATGATGGCTCAACTGATAATTCTAAATCTATAATAGAAAAATACAGGAATCATCAGAAAGTAAAAATAGTCTATCAGAAAAATAAGGGGCTGAATGTATCTAACAATATAGCACTAAGAATAGCTGACGGGAAATATATAATGCGTCTGGACGCCGATGATTATTTGGACGAAAACGCTTTGTTAGTACTCAGTAATAAGCTTGAGGAAAATGATCATTTAGGCCTGGTATTTCCTGATTATTTTTTAGTTGATTCAGAAGGTGAAATACTTAATATCGAAAAAAGAAATTCATTTACAGAAGATGTGACGCTTTTAGATCAACCTGCACACGGTGCCTGTACTATGATAAGAAAGGCCGCATTAGAAAGTGTTGGAGGATATGATGAAGAATTTAAATGTCAGGATGGTTATGAACTTTGGGTGAAATTTACTGCAAAATATGAAGTTGCAAACATACCCACTCCTTTATTCTATTATCGGCAACATGGGAATAACCTGACTACTAATGAAGAAAAGATTTTAAAGACAAGGATAAGAATAAAAGAAAAACATTTAGAGGAAAACAAAAAAGATATTTACAATTCAATTGCCATTATTCCAGTTAGAGGATCAAAGTTCAATTCAAATCATTTGGCTTTTAAGAAATTAAACGGTTCGGAAATATTAAAAATTAAAATAGATGAAGCCCTGAAATCAAAAAAATTTGGTCAAGTAATCATATCATCTCCAGACGAAGAAATAGAAGAGTTTATTAGGGTCAATTATGCTAATGATAAAGTAATATTTCATAAACGACCCTCTGAATTGGCACAATTAAATATTGGATTATCCGGAACAATTGAAAGTGTTTTGGATTTCGAAGTTGTGAAAAATTATTCACCGAATATCATATGCGTATTATCTATTGAATACCCTTTTAGTAATTCTAATGATTTTGATGATGCTATAAATACTTTAAATCTTTTTGAAACTGATTCCCTTATAAGCGTTCGAAAAGATAACAATGTATATTATCAACATCACGGTAAAGGAATGCAAGCAATTTTGGGGCTTGATAAATTTACTAAATTAGAAAGAGAAATCCTTTATCAATATGCAGGTGGGATTATTGCCACTAAAACATCTTCTTATAAAAAAACGAAAGAATTGATCAATGGCACTGTAGGGCATATAGTCGTTTCTCAGAAGTCTGCATTTCGTATTCAAACGGACTTCGACCTCGAACTTGCTGAAAGAATTACGGAATTATAATCTAAATCAATCCTTTCAAATGCATCGATAAATGAGTTAGGTGTTGCATTGTAAATTTTTGTTTTTTGACTTTTTGCATACTCATTAATTTCGAAATAAGCTTGAAAAGAAAGCTGCCATTTGTGTAGTATTTCATGTAACTTTCTTGTACCTCCTCTTTTACCCATTACCGCTGGCTTTGCAGTGTTTTGATCATAAAAATGCTTTTGACAAACAAGTACTTCATTATTATCATTTACACTTAATTCCGGAAGCCAGGAATGGTCTGCCCCTAAAAGAACAATTATATTATAACCCATATTTATACCGATCATAAGAGATGGGATAAGCACATTATGTGGCCTTGGCATTCCTAGACCATATCTAAAAAGTATATTTTTAAAAAATCTAAATCCTTCAATAGGAGTTCGATTAAAATACCTTATGCTTATTAAATCGTTGGTCAGGTATTTCTTCCATGCAGAATTATTTTTTGCTTCTGAAGGAAGGTACAAGTCCATACTCCAACTTGTATTGGTATTTATTGCTTTCCATAGTCTTTTTCTCTTTTCAAGTAATCTTATGTCACTATTATCTTCCCACATATCCGGACTTACAACTACATAGTATTTTGGTCTTAATAATATGTAATATGGATCTATTGCAAACATATTCAAACCAAGTAAATCCAAATTATTTAGTTTATCCTTATACTTTTCAATGGATAATTCAAGGGAAGGTCCATTAGAAAGGATAAATAGTGTTTGAAGACTTTTTCTATTAATTGAAAGTCCTCTATATCTACAAAAGAATGGTATTCTAATTAACGAAATTATGCTGCTTGTAAAATCAATTAAAACATCTCTTATTAAGACTATAAATTGCATTATAAAATCTTTAACCTGCTTATCACCCAAAACCTAAACCTCAATAACATAATACCTTTACTAAATTGTAAGGTCAGAAAATAGAAAAGAAACAAAACAAATGTAGCCCCTACTTTGAAAGACTCCTCCATTACCTTATCAAATTTTTCTTTAAAGCCTTTATCGCTCAACCTTATGCTTTCACTTTCACCTACACCTCTGGCTAAACCCTTAATGTATTTCTTAGATAATCTTTTCTCAGGAATTATATGACTTACACGTATAGAAGGAACATAAAAAATTGATTGATTACTCGTCTTTAATCGCAAAAAAATCTCTTTTTCATCACCACCCGCTAAAGCTGTACCTATTCTGCCAAGTTTTACATCAAAATATCCAAATTCACTAAAAACTTCCTTCCTAAAACCCATATTAGCGCCTATTGGAAATTTTCTGCCTTTGAATTTCAATTCCTTATCTCCCATATCCAATGCCGCAACCAAAGGCAATAGATACTGCGACATCCATTTCGGTTTCTTATTTTCATAAACTGGCTCAATTTTACCACCATAAGAAACTACTGAAGCATTGTGTTCAAAGAATAAAATGATGTTCTTGACAAAATCTTTATCTACAAAAGCGTCGTCATCAATAAATGAAATGATTTCACCTTTTGATTCTCTAATCCCACGATTTCTGGAATAGGAATGACCTTGATTTAACTCTTTATGGTATTTGAAATGAGTATTACTGTATTCAGTTATCTTTTCATGACAAATTTTTTCAGTATCATCCGTACTATTATTGTCAACGATGATTACTTCATAATCATCTCTTGATGCACTTTGATTATGTAAATGATCTAAACATTTACCTATATATTTATCTCTGTTATAAGTGCAAACCACAACTGAAACCATCACTTTTTAGATCTTCTTACCTCTTTAAATAAACCCAGTAGCAAGAGAACCAATATAATAATATTTCCTCCCCACATCACCCCATTCCCAACTGCATATACTTTGGGTTTGAATTCGAAAACTATTTCATGGTCGCCTTTTGGTATGTTAAGCCCTCTAAGCACATAATTTACTCGATCTATTTCGGCTACTTTGCCATCTATTTTTGCCTGCCAGCCATTAGGATAGTATATCTCTGAAAATACCGCATAACCATCTGCCTCGCTGGTACTTCGATATTTTAGCTCATTGGGCTCATAGGATGTTAAGGTTATCGTTGCACTTGAATCATAGTCAAATGGCGAATAATTAAATTTTTCAATATCCATTACTGCCTCATCATCCAGGTCTATTTTACCGAGCATCTCAAATTCTTCATCCGGGTTTTTTGCTTCATGAATTTTGGAAACGAACCAGGCATTGCCATTCGTATATGGGTTTTGAATCACACGCTCTTTAGTTAGTCCGGCTAACACATATTTTGCATTCAACATGCTTATTATTTCCGTATTACCTTCATTCAACCCTCTGTCATCAATGATCTGTCTAATTTCCTTCTCCAGATATCCGTTGATCAAATCCTGATATCGTCTCATTTTGGCTCCATGATACCCTCCTATTGACTGATGAAAAACGGAAGTGCGTGCTTCATTGAATGGATTTTGTAGATTTAAAACCCTAAATGATTCTGCTTCATCTTGTAAAATCAATTCATCAGCAGGCGTTTTTTCAAAGAAATCACTTTTGCGTTCGGATACGAAATTTTCGCTATTCACATACCTTCTGTCCAACCAAACCAGATCTAATGTGATAAATAAAATAAGCAAAATTGAAAAAACTGTATAGTTGATCTTTTTGGCTTTCAATAAGAAGATTGCTCCCAATGCCATTAAAACGAAAAAGAACGACCGAAAGGCATCTGACTGAACAATATCCTTTCTGCTCTCTTTTACCGCCTGGACCAGCCAGGTAGGAGCCTGGTCACTATCAACACCAGGTACGGAAATGAATAAAGCAATCAAGACAATAATTCCAAGCGTAATACCTCCGGCAATGAGAAGGGTTTTCCTCGTTTTTTCATTCCATTGTTCATCCAACAATTTCTGCAACCCAATCATACCCATTAAAGGAATTGCAGTTAAGGCAATCACTATTGACATTGAAACTGCCCTGAATTTATTGTAACCCGGCAGATAGTCGAATAAAAAATAATTAAACGCTTCGAAGTTCTTGCCCCACGAAAGAAATAGAGATAATATCGTAGCCGATATGAGCCACCATTTGTATTTGGGTTCCACATAAAACAGGGCTATAATAAATAACAACACCATAATAGCACTGACATACACCGGGCCACTTGTAAAAGGTTGTGCACCCCAGTAACCCAGGAGAGAACGTTCATATTGATTGATTTGCTGAGGAGGTACATTGTTACGTCTCATAGCCTCTTCAAGGGCGCTGTCATCACCCAAATATTGACCTGAGGCACCTCCATACAAATTAGGGATGATTAAAGTGAGACTTTCAAACTTACCACTACTCCAGGCAAAGGCATAGTCACGATCTAATCCGCCGGAACTTTGCGTGTTGGAAGAAAGCTCCGCTTTTCCTCTTATTGAATATTTACCATATTCATATGTGGACCATATTTTACCCAAATTGGCGCCTATTGCGATTACCAATGCAATCACCAACAAGCCTGATGCCTTCAATAAGGGCGCAAATTCCTTGATTTTAATGGCATATACCAGCTGAATCAAACCATAAATGATCAAAAGAAGAAAGTAGTAATAAGAAATTTGCAGGTGATTGCTATTTATTTCCAAAGCCACGGCCAAAGCAGTGAGCGTTAGCCCCCACCAATATCTTTTTGTGAACAAAAGATGAACACCCGCTATTATAAATGGCGCATAGGCAATAGCCCTCACTTTCCATAAATGCCCTGCCTCAACGGAGACTATAAAAAAACTACTAAACCCAAAAGCTATGGCTCCTGCTATGGCTAATTTACTGCGAACGCCAAATACCAATAAAAGTACGTAAAAAGACAATAAGGAAATGAATGTTTCCCTCGCCGAACTGGGAAGACCAAAAGAAATAACCCGCTCCATAATTCTTAATACTTCCGATCCGCTCCAATACACACTAATCAGATAAGATGGCATTCCGCCAAACATGCTATTAGTCCAAAGAGCCTCATCACCTGTTTCCGCCCTGAAGGATTTTACTTCATATCCAGCGGCTACACCCTGATTAATATCATTCTGATTTAAGATTTTCCCTTCGAAAATCAATGGTGAGTAAAAAATGATAGTAAGAAGTAGAAAAACAATTATGGCAATGACATGGGGCAATGCCTTATCTTTAATGGTATTAAAATCCATAGCTTTCGTAATTTAAAGGCAAAGCTAAAAAAAATGTTGAAAGACGAAGCAGGCAGGTAATCTTTGTAGGCGTTTTAGATTGCTAAATGTTCAATTGGCTTCCACAATTTATTATGAAAGTTAACTACCTGATCATTTTTTATTTCAATGCCTTCACTTTTTAACAATAGCTCCATTTGATCGGGATGAGAGAAATGCATCTTTCCGGTAAGCAACCCCTGCCGGTTGACTACCCTATGTGCCGGAACATCTTTTCCAATCGCCGCGTTCATTGCCCAACCTACCATTCTTGCACCGCCTTTGAGCCCCAGGTATTCAGCTATTGCCCCATATGTTGTCACCATTCCTTTGGGCACTAATCTTACCACATCTTGTATATCTTCAAAATGGTCCTCTTTCGCCATCAGTTTTCAAACAATCGATCAATCAATTCTGTAAATTCACCGGGTTTTTTGTAATTGTAGTCCGTGTAAAAAGTAGTTTGGATTTTTAAATAATCTACTTCAAGTCCTTTTACTTTCAATTCCAGACGTAAGTTGCCCCATAGCTGGTCAATAGGAGGCTCAAATGCAATTGGAGGTTTCAAATAATACATTTCGCGTGTCACGACTTCATTATTGACTTCCTCTATGTAACGATTTTCATTTTGAATTCGGTAACCTATAGACTGTGCCTGCCTTTTTAGCCAGTCCAGTCGGTATTTCCAGTATTCAGCGCTTTCTTTATGGGGGTCAAAAAGCGCCAAAGCATGACTCCCATTGTAGGTCGAATATAGAACATTACCTGAATTGGAAGGTTGCTCTACACCATTTTTGATAGCAATATAATAATCTCTCCATTTTGATTGGTGAATAAAGTCATTTGCCCATTTATCGTACTTATCCTGATACTGAGAAGATCGTTTTAAGACCTCATTGACTTTGACCGGTTGCTTTTTATTAAATAATTGCTGAATCCAATTTTTCATATTGATAGAACATGCTGAGAAAAAATTAGTTTAAAACAACTCGATTTGTCTGGGCAATAGCTGAAAAGACTTACGATGGAGTGGTGTAACGCCCAATTCCCTAATAGCCTGGCGATGAGCTTTGGTAGGGTAGCCTACATTATTTTCCCAGTAATAACCCGGATATTCTTTTGCCAAACCTATCATTAATTGATCCCTGTAGGTTTTAGCAAGAATTGAAGCGGCTGCTATGCTGGCGTATTTCCCATCACCCTTAATAACGCATTCATATTCAATGTTTTTATAGGGCTTAAATCGATTTCCATCTACCAGTATGAACTCTGGTTGCTGTGATAGCTTCTCCAGTGCACGGTGCATTGCTAAAAATGAAGCATTTAATACATTTATCTTATCCACATCATCGTTGCTTACTTCAGCAACGGCATAACAAATGGCATTTTGTTTTATTTCTTCAGCCAGCGCCAACCGGGTTTTTAAACTTAACTTTTTAGAATCGTTAAGGCCTTTTATTGTATTCTTCTCATCCAATATTACAGCCGCTGCAACTACAGGCCCCGCCAGGCAACCCCTTCCTACTTCATCACAACCTGCTTCATATACATTTGCCTTATAATAATTTTTTAGCATGCCGAAAAATATGATATTTTCACAGCTCATTCAAACAGACCCAATAATTTCATGGACCATTCTGAAAAAAACCCTTTTAAAAAAATCAGTGAAAAACATATTTATGAAAACCCCTGGATAACAGTGGTAGAAGATAAAGTAATTAAACCCAATGGTTTGGAAGGTATTTATGGCAAGGTACTTTTTAAAAATAAAGCGATTGGAATCGTTCCGGTTGATGAGGCACACAACACCTGGCTGGTGGGTCAGTATCGATATACATTGGACGAATATTCCTGGGAGATCCCGATGGGTGGCGGGCCTTTATCCCACGACATTCTGGATTCTGCCAAAAGGGAACTAAAAGAAGAAACAGGCCTTACTGCCCAAAAGTGGCAAAATATTATGCGCATTCATACCAGCAACTCAGTAACTGATGAAGAAGGTTTTATTTTCCTTGCCACAGAACTTAAGGAAGGTGAGACTGAATTTGACGATACCGAAGTGTTGAAAATTATGAAGATCCCTCTTTGCGATGCCCTTAAAATGGTAATGGAAAACCAAATTACTGACTCGATTAGTATCGGGGGATTACTGAAAGTTGGCAAAATATTCGAAATTCGATGATTAATGTATCATCAGATAAATTCAACATCAATGCTAAAAGGTGTTTTCATAAGTAGCTTTAAAGCTTCATCCATGGTCATTTGATTGTTGATCACCTTGTAAAGTGTTTCTGTGATAGGCGCTCTTAACTTTTTGGTTTCCATCAGGTTTTTCACAATCCTGATCGTATTTATACCCTCTGCTATTTCATCCATTGTGGCTTCGATATCTTCCAGTTTTTCACCATTGGCAAGCCTTAGTCCCACTGTGAAGTTCCGGCTGTAATTACTGGAACACGTCGCCACTAAATCGCCCACTCCGGCAAGCCCAAGGAAAGCCTGAGCATTAGCGCCCAACATCCTGCCGATATACACCATCTCAATCATGCCTCTACTTATTAAAAGCGAACGTGCATTTTCGCCATATCCCATACCTCTCAGCGCTCCTGCTGCAATTGCGATAATATTTTTGAGTACACCGGTGAGCTCTATGCCAATCAAATCTTTGCTACCATATACCTGAAACAAATCACTTCGCAAAAGCCGCTGCCCTTCTGCAATCACTTCATCAAAATAACTGGCTACCACGGTTGCGGCAGGTTGGCCCTCGGCCAGTTCATGGGAAAGGTTCGGTCCGGCGAGGCAACCTATCCGTACTGCAAGGCTCTCCTGGCGAATTAATTGCGACATCGTAAGGACGTCATCGTCATTGATCCCTCTAAAATCATTCTCTTTGGCACGATCTCCTTTTACATTAAGACCTTTGGTTCCATGGATTAAAATATGATAGGGCCTTATGAATTCTGAAAGTTGGCGGATCATGTCGCGGAAATTTGCCGATGGCACAACCGGGAAGATGACCTGGCATTCTTCTCCAACCTTTTTCAGATCATTGGTAGGAAATACATTTTTATCTAAAACCTGGTCAGCGTTCTTACCGGTCCGGATCATCTCTTCAGATACCTCGGGTTTTCTGGCATACAGATAAACCTTACTGTTTTTTGCCAGCAAATTAGCTACTGCAGTACCAAAACTGCCGGCGCCCACAACGCCTACCGGCCTTTCAAATGTATTTTTCGAGGTCATATCCATCCATCCGGTTTCGGTAATAATACAATGTAATAAGATCCTGAGAAGTCAAATTACCTTCCTTATCCTTAATAAGAGGTCTTTTGGAGTGGTACATACCCACATTTTCTACCCCCATATTGATCACTTCGTCGAGGTCTTCCACCATGTGATTCGCAAGATCGAGCTTGCCTTCATTAAACAGGCCTATTACTACGTCTCTTACTCGATCAAAAGTTGCCCTGAACTCACTGTATTCAATTTCTACTTCATCAAGTGGCAACCTGAGCAGTGAAAAGAGGTCTAGTTTGCGATATCTTTTTCGCAGCATTTCGAAAAAAACGAATGGCACCAAATGCGAAGCAAAAACCCTGTTGATCCTGTGATATTCTTTCACCAAACGGTTACTCAACATTCTGGTGTATTCACCTTCCCTTTGAAGATCAGTCGTAATTTCATCATTATAAATGAAATAATCCCTGGTGTTCACATGTTGGCCATTGTCATCAATACTTCTCCCCTCTTCATCCACATAATTGCCAAAAAGATCCATACCTCTTCCTATTGATAAGGAAATGCTAGATCCTTTTGTAAAGAATTTGAATAAAAAACTAATGATCTTATTTGATTTGGAAAATTCATCCTGCTCAAGGTAGTATCGCTCCTGACCCTTTCTAAGTAAATAATCTCTTATAAGTGAAGGGGCTTCCAGTACAAAGTTGTAGTTCAATACTACCGGAAAGACAAAAATCTTATTTTGCCTGCCCTCTGCTTTTTCCTGATAGTTGATTCGCTGTGCTTCGATTGCTGTACTCAACAAACCCAACTTCAGCCTGTCTTCCATCCTACCAGACCTCGACCTGGTACCTCCGGGAAAAAAAAGGCTATGAGCGCCATACCTTATGGCACGACTGGAGTAGGTTTTTAGGGTTTCCAGATAAATGAGGTTTTTCTTACGACGATCTACTTTGTAGGCCCCAAGGCTATTCATGAAATAGGCAAAAATATCGATATTGAACAAATTGAGGCCAGCGCCGTAAATAAACGGCGGCAATCCCAGTGAATGTATGGCCCAGCCCAGGGTAATGGAATCAAGATTGCTAAAGTGAGTTGGTACCATTACAATTGTGCCCAACTTGGCCAATTTGCGCAACTGTTCAGCCTCACCTGTTAACTGTATTTTATCCTGTAGGGTGTATTTATTGCTAAAAAGCGCTTTGAAGCCTCCTATTCTGGCAGCATTCAACAACCTGGCGAAACCAAATTTGACGATTTTTCTGGCAAGCTTATAATGTGAGGACTTAAAGTTCCCGGCAATCTCATTTGAATACCGATCTATTATATCATATAATATATCCTTCGCTTGCTTTCTAGCAACATCTTTTTGTTCCTGATCGATGGCTAAAAGTCTTTTTTTAACATTTGACCAAAAATCCAGTTCATCTTCAGGGTCAACCTTCCAGGGATTGTTCTTTATTCTTAGTTTTTCGCGATATCTCGTGGTCTCCAATTCCTCAATTAATCCATTGAGGGTAGGCTTCATCTTAAGTATTCGTTCGAATGTCTCCTTAGTAACCTGATCTATAAATGCCTTTCGGTTACGGGCCATTCTAAATACAGGCCACTCCTCTTTTCCGGAGTGGATCGGTTCATATACTTTTTTGGTATCTATTTCTTTAAGATGTCTTGTTAGTTTCTCCAAAACTGCAGATTTAAATGGCCTGGATTTCAAAATGCGGCCAAATATAGTTTTTATTCATGAAAAAAACGGCGCTTTTCATCCTTAGGCATTTCATTCTTCGATATCAAGCGTATCAAGATCAATTTGTTCAACCAAATATGGGATAATTTCCTTAGAGTTTCCATCTATTTCAAAATGTATCTGTACCGGATTTTCTTTTATGTTTATTGAAACCCAGTCATTGCTGACCCATCTATCAGGTTGAATATAAAGCCTGGTTTTTGGTCTCTTCGCCAGTATATCATCACGCTTCATCCACCATACCTCAGGTAAACCTGATCCATAACTTCTTAAAAACCTATTGGTGAAATCAATAAAAGCCTTGATAGAATCTGTTGGCTCTTTGATATCTATATGATGGGGAATGTTCTTAAGATGTAACGTGATCATCCAGCTTCCCTGCCACCCGAGATACAATAAATACAGCCCCAGCATAAATGCCGTGAGCAATATGATGCCGTTAAATGAATAAGAAAAAGTAGCAATAACAGAAAATGAGGTAAAAATGCCACCGGCAATAATAGGCAACAACCATTTCTTTTTGTCAAAACTTATATGGTTCAAATCTTGAATTGCAAATGCTATTGGCCTTCCATTTTTCATGAAAACCAGTTCATCGGCAAATAGCTGGACACTATTTTTTAAATTTTGTTCTTCGCGAGTATATACAATAGCTATTCCCTGTCTCATTTTGTCAGTAGCGCCAGGTATCCGTTATCATCGTCCTCATAAATCACCTGCATACGCCAATTCCATTTTTTTGCTACAAATTGCATTTTGTCGATATCAATGTACAACCATTTAAACGGGCTGCCCATTTTTTCCCCATATTGATAGCGATAAGCCACCTCGCCAAAATAACCAGGTACTTTGATATCGGAATACAGGTGTTCAATATTAGAAGAATCGAATATCACTTTGCCCGATCTATTTGTTAAGCCATACAAAATGGCAAGTAATCTTTCCAAACACAGTATATCTCCACAAATGCCAATACCATTCAGCATTAACAAAATATTATCATATTTTTCTTTACTTGTCAATTTAAAGATATCCGCTCGAATAATATTATGCACACCCCTTCGTTTCATGATTTCACAGCATTTATCGGAAATATCGAGCACATGTGTTTCATTATTCTCCTGTAGCCACAACGCATGTCGACCTGCTGCCGCTCCGACATCCAGTGTTTTGCCATTACAAAGGCTAAGTGCATATTGCTCCATTTCAGAAAAATCATCATCTCCAAAAAAATAACCTTCAAGGTCCAACTGGTACGGTTCACCAAACGGATGGTGCAAAATTAAAGGGTTATTTTGTGTATTATGGTAGTAATCCCATAGGGCCTGGCCAAACAGATCTTCCATTTCATTAAGGAATTTTACAGGCAATTTATGGTTTAAATTTGATCAAAATGCTTTTTTGATCAAATTCAGTTAAACATTAGCCGAAATGACATGTTTGCTTTTGGAAGTAGTATGAATTTTTTAGGACACATTTATCTTGCCGGGAATGATGAATCATTGATCATTGGAAACTTTATTGCAGATTTCGTAAAGGGCAAAGCATACAGGAAATATCCAAAAGATATCCAGCATGGAATACAAATGCACCGTCAGATTGATCATTTTACAGATAATCATGCGTCATTTCTTAAATCCAACAGAAGATTGTTTACCAAATACCGGCATTATGCAGGTGTGATCACTGATATTTTTTTCGATCACTATCTGGCTAAAAACTGGGGTGAATATCACCATACCCCATTAAATGAATTTGCAGCTCAGTTTTATTCACTGGTCTACGAAAATTACGATGACCTGCCGGAAAGGGTACAATATATGTTCTATTACATGAGAACTCATAACTGGCTGTACAACTATCAATACCTGGATGGGATTTCACGTACTTTACAAGGCCTTTCCCGCAGAACTGCGTTCGACTCGGGAATGGAACGTGCTATTGAAGACCTGCGCCAGGACTACTCCTGGCACGAGGGAAATTTCAAAACTTTCTTCCGGGATATAAAATCAGAATTCAGGCCTGTGACTTCTCAGTCGTGAGACCAATCGTACTTTTCAATATCCTGCAAACAGGCTTCTAATAAATTAATGCAGTTTTCAATATCTTTTTGATGTGCCATTTCGATTACCTGGTGTAAAAACCTTGTAGGAACTGATATAGCTCCGGAAATCGCGCCGTTTTTACCCATTCGCTGTACGCCCGAAGTGTCAGTTCCGCCTGCCGGCAAAAGCTCGGGCTGCCATATTATTTTGTGTTGATCCGCGGTTTGTTTCATGAAGCGAACCATTCTGTAATCGGAAATTACCGAACCATCCATAAGTTTGATTGCCGCTCCTTTTCCCAATTGCGTGATATTATCATGTGCCAGAGCGCCCGGAACATCATTGGCTATTGTGGTGTCAAGGGCAATACCGAAATCAGGATCAATGGTGTGTGCAGATACACTAGCGCCCCTGATGCCCACTTCCTCCTGAACAGTGAAAACACCGTAAACATCAACTTCGAGTTCCTTTTCTGCGATGGCCTTCAGGGTTTCGACCAGAACAAAAACCGATACGCGGTTATCTATGGCTTTACAATTGACACATTCACCTATTTCGATAAGTTCCCGTTCCCAGGTAATCGGGTCACCAATCTTCACAAGTTTTTCAACCTGGTCTTTAAGAAGGCCCAAATCTATAAAATAATCTGTCGTTTTCGGTAGCTTTTCCCTTTCTTCCGGCGAAAGCACATGTATGGGTTTCGTCCCCATCACTCCTGCCAATACTTCTTTTCCGTGGACTTTTACCCTTTGTGCTGTCAGGGTTTTTGGGTCAAAGCCACCAAGTGTATGAAATCTTACAAATCCATTGTCATCGATGTGGCGCACCATAAAACCAATTTCATCCATGTGCGCTGCAACCATCACCTTGCGGGCATTTTTGCTTTTAGCCCTTTTAACTGCCAGTATATTACCAAGATTATCAACGGATAGCTCATCAACAAAACTTTTGACCTCTTCGATAATTAGGTTTCTGATTTTAGTTTCATATCCGGGGGCTCCCGGTGTTTCACAAATCTTCTTTAAAAGTGGTATGTTCAAACTCATATAGACTCATTTAATTTCGGCCCAAAATACATAATTTACCTCAAGCCCAGAAGTAGCCAAAACCAGAATTGACCTATTCATAATCCAATGACTTCTTTGCATAAAAGACCGTAAATTATACACATCTTATAAATTATGTTACTTCACGACCCATTCCATACAAATGCAAATCCGGGTAAAATTATATTTGTTCATAGCATAAATCAAGGTATAAATCATTGAAATTCAGCATAATTGTCATCTAATTGCTTTAGCTTTTATTTAAAACACAATAATTTGTTAAATTATGATTATGCTTTTGAATACAGGTTTTGATTGAGTTACAAAATTTTTTATATTTAACAATTAAAAACTTACAAGTTGGTCTTTATTGACTTTCTTTAATGGTTAAAATAAAAATTGTGTAGTACTTTTATATTGTAATTGAATAATTGTCTTTAACACAACAGCCATGATACTATTTTTTATCTATTTGATCACTTTGATATGGGTGTTGTTCTTTTTTGCCAAATTTGTTCGCCCATTCAGGTTGAAGAAAAAGGTACAACAGAACAAGATTAAATTCATCCCACTTAAAAAATCAAAACAGCCCAATAAAAAATTCTATGTGCTTAATTCTGGTGAATTGGTAGAAGTTACGCATTAAATACGAAAATACCCTTAAAGACAATACTTAAGAATTAAAACCTTGCGGTCAAACGCAGGGTTTTTTATTATCATGTATGGCCTGGTAATTCAGATCGCGCCATTAGTTAAATAAAAATTTCTAAAACAAATCACCCAGCTATCCCATTTGATATAAACTAAATTCATTATCTTTTTCCAAAATTTTCAACTGGCTACCAATGTTGAATATCGAAATCGTAATTATAGAAGACGGGATTTTAAAAGCCATACCCCAAATTGCACTTGGCGCTCAATTATTCCGTGTTAATGTAAGACCCAGCTCTCAAAGGATTGTCGATCTTCAGAAAAAAATCGCTTCAGGTTTGGCATCCAAATATCAGGTTGATACCATTAGAAACAGAAAAGCCATTGACGCCACAAGAAAAGCCTACAAATCGTTAGGAAAGGACCCTAACCGCTACAGACCATCTGCCGATGCGCTTTCGAGAAGGATTTTAAACGGAAAACCCCTATTTCAGATCAATAACATTGTAGACATGATCAACCTCTTATCTATTGAAACCGGTATTTCGATCGGTGGCTACGACTATGGGAAAATTCACGGACCTATTCGGGCAGCAATTGGCGGGAATGAACCTTTTGTCGCCATAGGACGTGGCAATCTAAACATAAGTGATTTACCGGTACTAATTGACGATGCAGGCGCTTTCGGAAGCCCTACCAGCGACTGCGAAAGAACAAAAGTCACCGAAAGCACTACACTGTTTTTGCAAGTAGCCTTCAACTTCGAGGTCACAAAAAGCCAATTGGAACCTTTTCTTAAATTAAGTGAACAATGGCATACCGTATATAACGAAGCAGAATTACTAGATCAAAAAATTATCGGTATTCATTGAAAAAAGCCTGACTTCTTCATCTTTGCCTTTTACCGGCATGCTGCCTTTGTCTTTTACTTTTATGGCAGATCGTTCTTTCAATTCATCTGCAGCAGGTTTTGTCATTAAAAAACCAGTAGCAAATTGATTGCAGGCGCCAATCAACCTGCTCCCCACATTTAGAGCGTCAGCTATGTAGGAAATTTCTTTTTTAATTTGCCCCACCTCGGCTACCACTATTTTACCCACATCCAAACTTGGTTTAAATTCTGGCATTAAATTAAACTCGCGTTCAAAATACGATCTGTGCTTTTCAAGCTCTTGCTTAAAAAATGGAAAGGCCTTATAGCAATTTAAATTGTTCAATCCTTTTTTGCGTGGCCATGTAAAAATCACTTCATCTTCGACATACTGATATATTTCACCCTGGAATTTATCCATTATCTTTGAAGAGAGCTTAAAGCATTCCTGCAACATGCTGGTATAAGACATAATTCCCAACTTATTGGTCAAACCAGTGGAGGACTTTAAGTCTATAAAAAGAAAATAGCGATCCTCCTCCCTGGGTTTATAGTACTTCCCCATAAGTATTATAAACAAGATACCAGGGCCAAAAATCTCTTTTACTTCCTTTCCAATGATCAATAAAACAATGACCACGAAAAAATAAATAACGAACCCAAAAACCAACTTGGAATACTCCATTAAACTTTCGGGATCATTGATGATAAAATTCAATATGCCTGCCCCATCAAACAGCAGTGAAATAATAACGACGGCAAGCGCAAAAATAAAAAGATGAGATAAAGTCATAAATACCACCCTCAACCTGTAATCGGCAAAACGAATGAAACGTTGATTTAACAAATTATTGAGCGAATATTAAAACGCCAGAATGGCGCCTCTTAGGATATCATATAGCAGGCGTTCTGATAGGTGGGTGAATCTTTCAGTACCTTCGCAACTCAGGAACATTAAAATGGTAAACAATTGGAAGGCAAAAACCCAAATAATTATGGCGGGTAGTAAGTCTTTTCGTAGAAAACGGGATATTCTATGCATAAATTCGATCAATACTGCGACTAATATATGATTTATTGATCGATTTATTCAAAAATGGAAGAAACAAAAAACCCGGCCTTTTGCCGGGTTATTCGACCATAGGGATAGATCGTATCAGTATAAAAAGCTGATACGTAAGTTATTAATCGTTGATGGGTTATAAGGTGTCAGCCCTTCAATCGCATTGATCATTATGTCATAGTCATCTGATGGTTTAACTCCCCCCTGTACAAAACCATCGGCATTGAAAAACCCGGGAGCCTCTGAATTGATGAGGTAAGCATCTATTTGCTCCTGAGTAACCTGGCCATTGTATAGGGTTAATATTTCATTCCGCAACACACTCTTCATGGAATAGGTCTTTAATAATGCCTCGCGGTCGTCGGTATTAAGGTTATTTGGAGGCAGCCCTACTTCTGCAACGCCAATATTTTCCGCTTCTGATGCAGCCGCGACAAATGTCCAGCTGAAACCTCTTTTGTCAGTCTGAAACAGAAAAGCGTCGGGATGAATAGAACTGCCGTGAACCTCCACGAAATCGCCTTTTTTGGTCACATACATCTTCAGGTTACTCATCCAATAGCGGTCATATGTCTCCGGAAGCCCCACAATGCTTACTTCCATGGTAGCATCATATGCATTGTTTACTTCGGAGTAATCAATACGATAGATCGATTCTTTAAAAATTTCCATGGTATTAGCCCTGTCGATATTGTAAGGTTTCAAAATTGCGATACCTTCAACCGGACTATTGCTCCAGAAAACCTGAATTGCACGACCACTATCGGCCTCAACAGTAGAATCAGAATCAGATATGGTCAACCCATATTCCCATATTTTTCCATCGTATACAGGCTCCTCTACAATCTCAATATTCTTGCTTCTACCATCCTCATCACTTTTATAAGAGAATGAAGCAGCAGCAGTGATGTTTAGTTCTCTTATACCTCTTATGATTTCACTGGTAATAATACTGGCTTCTTCACCAACATGTATAAAAAATCGCAGGTGATCGTAAAGTTCATCACCGGTGGGCTCTTCCTGATTAGTGGGCCTTCCACCACTGAGCCCGGTATCAGAACTGATTGATGACGGAATGTCAACTCGAAAATCCTCCGGAAGGATACTTTGCTCGGTATCAGTAATATCCAATGCATTTTCACATGATGTCAATATGAAAAATGCCATTGCCGGAAAGATCAATAAGTATTTAATACTTTTCATTAATAAAAAATTAGGTTTTACCTTAACCGTACAATTTTATCACACCTCTTTTTATTTATACCCCTATTAGTGGTTTAATTTTGTTTTGATTTTTTTATTAACCATTCGTAGCAATAAAAACAGCGCTATCGCGGGCAATATACCCGCACTGATGAAAACAAGAGGAAAGCGTTCGACCTGATTATTGTAAACATACCCTGAAAACAAACCACCAAGTCCGATCCCGATTTCCATGGATATAAAAACTGTTGCAAGCGCCCTTCCTCTGAATGTCGGGTTCGCCAGATCGATCGTCCAGGCAAAAACAGTTGGCGAATTGATCCCGGCTGAAAGTCCGAAAATGATGCTGGCTACGTAGAGCTGCCATTGCGTATGCGCCACGCCTAAAAAAATCATGGAAGTGGCGAGCAGTACCATGCCTAACATTAACACCCTTTCCCTGCCATATTTATCAGATGCTTTACCTGCTACGAGTCTCATTACAAGTGACGCAATAGTAAACACTGCAAAAAACAAACCTTTATTGGCTATACCCAGGTGTTTACTGTAGTCGGGAATGATGGTTAAAACAACCCCAAAAGAAAAAACCGACAGCCCCATCACAATAGCTGGGCGCCAGGCCCTTGGTTCGTAAACATCTATCCATTTGATCTTCAATAAATCAATTTTGAATTTCTTTTTTGATATAAGGGTTTCAGGCATCCAGGCGATGACTAAAATAGACAGTAAAGCGCTGAGTGAACTGGCATAAAACATGATATTGTAGTTAAACTCCATCACCAGCCAGCTTCCAAGTGCCGGCCCTGCTGCCATGCCCATGGAACCAAATACACCCAAAATACCCATGGCTTCGCCCCTTCTGTGTTCAGGAGCAATATCACCTACATAGGCAGAGGTAGCAGTTGGCTTGAACCCGGTAGACATTCCGTGTATGAGACGCAATACAAAAAAAGCAACCACACCGGTTACAACAGCATATAACACACCACAAACTATGCAAACCAATACGCCATAGACCATGATCGGAATACGCCCCACACAGTCTGTTAGCTTACCGCTAAACGGTCTGGAAAGGCCTGCTGTAAATGTAAAAAGCGGTATGATGAGCCCTTTATGATCACCGCCACCCATACTGGTAAGGTAATCAGGCAACTCCGGGATGATCATGTTGAAACTGGCAAAAAACAGAAATGAACTAAAGCACAACAACCAAAACTTTAAGGTATAAAGTTGCGGCTCCCCTGAGGATAAGGTCATATCCTATGCTGGATTACAGTATTTTGAAATGAATTTACTCGTGAATATAATTTCCTTTTAATTTAAAGCTTACTTCGCCATTGCCCAGGTTGGTAGCCACATCTGTTTTTACCCTGTTACCTTCTATAGTTGCATCAATACCAAAATACAGGGTGTCATTTTCGTTTGGATCAACCAATGCCTGGAATTTAATCATATTGGCATCTTCGAGCCGGTAAGACTTTTCAAAAATCTCTTCTAAGAGTTCAGCAATGATCTCCACCTGGCATACCCCTGGTAATATCGGCTTACCCGGAAAATGGCCTTTAAATATATCGTGGCCCTTATCCAGATTTACAACCACTTCATAATGCCCACTGGTGGTTTCTTTAAGGGAATGTATGGTAAATAGATCGTTTTTAAGCATGGTTGGTATTTTTAGGCTTGTATAAAAATCCTGATTTCTGAAGTAGCGAGAGTTTTCCCTTCACTATTGCTCATTGAACCTTCAATAATCAAAACATTCATTAGCGACTTCAACAGTTTAATTTTTGTAGTGACTGTATCACCAATGTATGGCAACTCTTTAACAATCAAAGCCTTAACCCCTGCGATAAATCCAATGGGAATTTCCTCACCTCTTTTGTAGTAGCCATATCCGGCAAGTACAGCAGCAGTCTGGGCTATGTTTTCTATAATTCCCCCTGCCCTGAATTTCCCACTCCTACTCATTACATTGCCTTCGGCAATATAAAATGTAGTGGAAGCTTCTTTTTCATCGACCCGTAATATTTCATCGACCATTACAAATGGAGTTCGCTGAGGAATCAGGTCTAAAACATTCACTTTTTCCATATAACATGCGATTTGAAGCGTCAAAACTACATAAAAGATCGGTACGAAAGAATATTTTTTTAATATGGTACTTTCAATGGTAACCTATTCGACTATTACCGTTTCTTTTATTACAGAAGAAGCTGCGAAAAATCCAACAGCGCCGCCCGATATATTAGTTATGACATTGTTTTTTTGAACATCAAACACACCGCCCCGCCAATTGGTCTCCATCAACAGAGACCTGATGAAATCCTGTTGTTCAACATTCAGTGAGTATTTGATACGTTGTATACGGGTACCCCTTGGGAAATACACCCTTTCGCTGCGTGGTGGAAAGAGTTGGTTAACATCTGAGGCGTCCAAAACATAAAAGAACAATCTGGCGGTATTTTCCGGTCCGGGTTCCTCCTCAAAAACGCTGCTCCAATCCAGCAGTAGTTCTTCCATTGCCGGTTGATCGCTTGCCACTTCCTTTAGATAGAAAAAGTCCTGATTTTCCTCATCTGGAATGAAATTAAGTGGAAGAAGCGGCGATACCGGTACCATAGAGGTTACAGCAGTAAAAACCTCATCATTATAGTCGATTCTCAACTGATACTCTTTCCCCACCACAGCCTGTAAAGTATCTGACAGGTATATACCCGAACCCTCTGGCCCTTCAATGAACTGAATGGCTGTGTCACCATCAAAAACAGTTACCTGAGCGCCTGAAACATTGAATTGAACCCCATTAAGGCTGGTTTTTGGCTTACTCAATTTAATTCTTTGCCGTTTTAGCTCGTTGGTCAACCAACCTTCAACTACCAATGGTGGCAAATCACCTCTTTTGAGCTGCCAGTCAACAGCTTCCTCGCAGGCAGATAACAATACAACACCGATGATCAACCACCACTTTTTCATAATTCGAACCTATAATTAACTGATGGCACAATGCGATATAAAAAAGCCTTCGTAGCTATGTAGGTCGGCGATTCAATGAGGTTGGAAGGCACTTCAAAACCTCCGGATTCGGTCTGCTGCTTGTTAAAGTTAATGTAAATGGGGTTTTGGCGTCCATACAAATTAAATACCCCGATTTCCAACCAGTGCCTGAAACCCCGGTCTGTTTTATTTAATCGAAACGATGCATTTAAATCCAAACGGTGGTATTCGGGCAACCGGTCGTTGTGAATAGATTCGTAATAGGGCAAGGTATATCCATTGAATTCAAAAAAGCCGGATGGCGTACTGATAGCAGCGCCTGACATCCAGCTAAAATTGGCCCCTATCTGTACCCTTTCGTTCACATGATACGAAGCGACCAGGCTCAGATCATGTGGCCTGTCGTATGCCGTAGGGTACTTTTCACCATTATTTATTCCGTTTATTTGTTTGAATGCCCTGGAGTACACATAAAACACACTGCCATGTAATCTGCCATATTGTTTTTTAAGCGAAAGCTCTACACCGTAACTATGGCCCTCTCCGAAAAGCAGCTCTCCTTCCAGCTCCGGGTTGAGCAACAAATCGGCATGGGCCTCGTAGCCAATCTGGTTGTCAAACTTTTTGAAATAAGTCTCAGCAGAAAACACAAAATCTTTATCCCGGTTGAAATGATGGTACCCCAATGTGATATGATGTGCTGACTGTGGTTTTAAATTAGGACCTGACGGAAGCCATACTTCAAGATTGGTAAAAGGGCTGATCGTATTACTGATCAGGTGTGTATATTGCCTCGTATGCATGTAGGCAAGTTGTAGCCTGCTGTCTTTTGTTAAGGTCCTGCTAATACTTATTCTGGGTTCCCAGCCGGAATAATTATTATATACCTCACCGGGAGCATAAAAGGTTGTATCAACCACCTCTCTGTTTTCATCGAACGTATATTCGAAACTTTCACCTAAGTTGGCCCAATTGGTAAAACGCAGGCCATATGACAACAACCAATCGTCACCAATTTTTTGATCATTATCAATAAAAAAGCTTATCTCCCTGGCAAACCTGGGTGAAACAAACGGAAAGATTTCAGTGGTATCGCGCACGCCCTCTACATTACCGGGGTTAAAATTATGCCCTCGTACCTCAAAACCCATGGTGACGGTATTATTTGGATTCAAAAACCAGGTGAGATCGGACCTGACACTTACATTGGCTATATGTGAGTTCCATCGCGAATCGGTTTGAAGGTCATTGTACAGGTTATAGTCGTAATTGCTGCTATATAAAGTGGTGTTGGCAAAAAGCTTGGGGTTAAATACATGGTTCCACCTCACTGTGCCTGCTATATTGCCCCACTCGATACCCGTCGAATCGCTTTCGTTAAAAAAATCATTGCCTTTGTATGCGCTCAGGTATATCCTGTCTTTTTTACCCAGCCGAAAATTGATCTTGGCATTGACATCATAAAAGTAAAAATCGGAAATATCTTCCTGGATACCTTGCAGGTAGCCATTGAAATGCGACCTTCTACCGGAAAGAAAAAAGGAGGACTTCCCTTTTTGAATAGGCCCTTCCACCGATACATTTGATGCCACTACTCCTACATTGCCTTTCAGGTGCATTTCATTCATATTCCCTTCATTGGTGATCACATCTAAAACCGATGATATTCTCCCACCCAAATGAGCTGGAATATAGGTGCGGTACATTTGTATATCGCGTGCTGCCTCAGGCAAAATTGTGGAAAATATACCAAAAGCATGCGATGGGTTGTAGATCGGTGCATCATCAATTAAAATTAAATTCTGATCCCGCTCACCCCCTCTTACGTGATAAAAAACGGAGCCATCGTTAAAAAAGCGCACCCCAGGCACCGACTGAAGGGATTTCACAACATCCTGAACGCCAAATAAGGCCGGCATTTCCCGAACCAGATTGATCGGCATATTCTGATTCTGCCAGTCTGCAATTTCCAGATAATCAACGCCCTTGGTGGAATTGATCACCAATTCTCCTAAATATTTCACTTCGGGATTCATTTTTATCAGGGTCAGGCCACCTTTAAAATAGGCCAGCGGTAGTAACCTCGGCTGATACCCCATAAACGAAATGGCTACGGTATCAACATCTTCGGGTACAGTAAGGGAAAAGTAACCATAGTCGTTTGTCACTACTCCCCGCCCCGTTGCGGGGAGCACTACAGAGGCGCCGGGTAAAAATTCACCACTTTCCGTATCTGTAACGAAACCGTTTATGATTTTGGCACCTGATTTATTGTCATTGGCTGGTGTAATGACATATACATCCTCAATTTTATTGATATTTACATTTAGGGTGAGAGCCAGGTAATGCATGAGACTATCGGTAGAAACCTCATTTAACCTGTATTTTCTTTTTTGTGAAGCGTTAATGCGGCTTTCGCTATATGAAAATGTAAGATTGTATTCTTTCTCAAGATGTTCCAGAAGGTCTTTAAGCCTTATATTCTCATACTCCAGTGAAATCAAAATGTCCGGTGGATCGGCCTGTGCACGAATCTCCTGCAATGGGATTGCGCACAGCAAAAACAGAGTTGCCAGAGACTTAATAAGGTATGGTGAGCGCCACTTCACTGATAAGACAGTTTTTTACAACAATCTTAACAGCCTTGACCCGAGAAAACAACTTTAGTTTCTTCTTTTTTGTATTGTATATTCAAGGTACTTGATATGACCTTTAAAACCTCATCAATGTCAGCATCTTCAAAATGGGCCGTAAGTGTACAGGAAGCAATTTCCCGGTCAGACAGTTCGAACTCTATTTGGTAAGTACTTTTAAGTACAGGAATAATATCTTTTAGAGATTCATTTTCGAAATCCATTACACCGGTTTTCCATGCCAGGTAATTATCACTGGTGTTTTTGTTCACCTCAATACGACTATTATAAAATACAACCCCTTCCATACCCGGAGTCAATTTTTCCGAAGCAGAACGATCTTTTTGTCGTACTTCTACCTTACCGGTAGATACCGTTACAGACATTGACCGCGTAGCTTCATCGTTATATACATTAAAAGATGTTCCCAGCACTTCCAATTCACCATATTTCGATTGCACGATAAAAGGTTTATGTGGCTCCCCTTTCACATCAAAAAAGGCTTCCCCTTTTAAGTGGACCTTTCTGTCTTGTACGCCAAAACCTGATGCTACTGTCAGGGAAGCGGATTTGTTTAAGGTTACTATTGTGCCATCTTCGAGCACAACCTCTTGTATATTTTGATCTGCGGTATATGTACCAGAACTGTTCTGAAAGTAGATGAGTGAATAAATGGCTACAGCAAAAACTGCGATTGCGGCTGCTATTTTCCAGAATAGCGGGTACTGATTGGCAGTGCCTTTCCTGCTACCTTCACCAATTTTCTTCTGAACATTTTGAAGGAAGAATTGCCATTCACGGTCTACATCTTCATTGGTCAATCCATGTATTCGTCCACTTTCTTCCCAAATCCTCTCAATTCTGGAAAATTTTTTCTGATTTTCCGGATTGGACATGCGCCAAGCTTCTACCTCATTCCTTTCATGGGCGTTTGCCTCTCCGTTCAAAAATTTAATAATCAGTTCTTCCATTGTAAAATTACATATACCATCCCATATGAATATACACCAATTCCTTCATTTACCCCTATACCGACAAGGCAATTTTTATTAATACATAAATAATAATTAAGTGATCCGATAAATGTTCACGCAATATTTTCAATGCCTTGCCTATTTGGTTTTCCACCGTTTTAACCGAAATGTTGAGCTTTTGTGCTATTTCTTTGTACTTCAAATCTTCAAAGCGGTTCATTTCAAAAACCTGCCGGCACTTTTCCGGTAATAAGTCAAATCCTTCCCTGATCTTGTTTTCCAGTTCCCTTTCTTCCAGGTAGTCCCTGGCCTCAATATAAACAGCAAGCTGATGGTCATGCTCAGGAAGTTGTTCAGTAGGTTTCTTACCAGTGTCGCGCAGGTGGTTAAGACATTTGTTTTGAACAGAACGGTACATATAAGCGCTCAAATCATTGTCCGTATCGAGCGCTTCCCACTTTTCCCACATTTTTATAAACACACTATGGACAATATCCTTTGCCATCTCAAAATCATAGACATACTTTCGTGCAAATTGAGTCAATGCCGGAAAGTATTCTTTAAAAAGTTTCTCAAATTTCTTCTGTTGAACCAGGTCCACTATCGCCGTAAAAAAAGTTTAACCAATTCTAGCTATTTTATTTAGTATTACTGACTTAGGCATTTAC
>DNTA01000243.1 GCA_003500135.1 Cytophagales bacterium
ACAGGCAGACCATGAGTATCCCAGCCTCCTTTTCTTTCGACCAGATAACCCTGTAATGTTTTATATCTGCAAAAAATGTCCTTTACAGTACGGGAAATGACATGGTGAATTCCAGGAGTGCCATTTGCTGAAGGCGGCCCTTCGTAAAAGGTAAAAGTGGGCCTTCCTTTTCGCGTTTCTATTGATTTTTCGAAAGTTTTATTTTGCTTCCAGCGTTTTAATATATCCTTTCCTACTTCAGATAAACTTAGGTTTTTGTATTCCTGGTATTTCACTACAGTAAAAATATTTTATTCAAGGAAAAATCTATTTATTCATGGGCTGATCAGATTGTGATTTGTTCACTACGATCAGCTCAAGGTTAATTTCTTCATCTTCCGCCTCCTCGTAAAATTCATCATAATGCTCGATAGGCGGGTGGGCATCTTCATCACGCTTACCGTCGTCAAAAATGAGTAGCAACGAGGGCAAAACCAGTAAGTTGGTAAACATGGCGATCAAAAGCGTAATGGAAGTTAGTATGCCGAGGTATTTCGTGCCACCGAAATCTGAGATCGCAAATATAACAAATCCGGCAAACAATATGATTGAGGTGTACATCATACTGGCACCTGTCTCTCTGATACTTTTACTTATGGCCAGTGGCACAAAAAATCTGTTTTGGAATAACTCCTGCCGGTATTTGGCCAGAAAATGTATAGAATCGTCTACTGAAATACCAAATACCACACTAAAAATTAAAGCTGTACTGGGCTTTAGAGGAATGTCAAAAGCGCCCATCAAACCCGCAGTGATCAGGAGCGGAATTATATTCGGAATGATGGATATCATAACCATTTTCGGGTTCCTGAATAAAAACCCCATGATTATCGCAATGATAACGAAGGCGAGCAACAGGCTCATCTGGAGGTTTTGCACCAAAAACTGGTTGCCCTTTACAAAAAGCAAGGTGGTACCTGTTGCTTTGGCTTTGATATCCGAATCTTTAAAAACCGAGTCTATTTTGGTTTGAATTACATTGTCAATTAAGGAGTCCAGTTTATTTGAGCCGATATCAGCTACCCGGTATGAACTACGCATGATTTGCTGGGTGGAATCCATAAAGGATTTTACAAGGCTGGTACTGTCTTCCATTTTTGCCAGATAAGGCAAAATGAAATTTTTATCCTGACGGTTGGGTAAGCTGTAGAACCGTGGACTATTGTTATAATAAGCCTGTCTGGCAGCTTTGAAGAAGCCAACCACAGATACAGGTTCTGAAATGTAGGGTTGCGCACTGAGATAATCTTCCAGTTCCTCCACTTTGCGCAGGTTTGAGAGCCGCCTGACGCCCCCTTTTCTGCCCAGGTCGATTTCAATTTCAAGCGGCATAATACCACTGAAATTCCTTTCAAAAAATTCAAGATCCTGCTTCACCTCACTTTTTTCCGGCACATCATCTACCATAAAGGCCACGGTATGCAGGCGCATAAAACCAATAACCGATAACACCACCACACCTATGGTAACCACGATAACAGAATACCGATGACGGTGAACCAAAAGGTCTATTCCGGCCAGAGCAAAGTTTAAACCCTTAAATTTGAGGTGCTTCAATTGCTTGCCATGGGGTTTTGGCAGAAAAGAAAACACTACCGGTATCATGATGATGCTGACAATAAAAGCCGCCAGGATGTTGATACCTGCTACTATCCCAAACTCACGCAAAATGGTAATCTTGGTAAATCCTAAAACCAGAAAACCAATGGCCGTGGTACAATTGGTTATTAGGGTCACCAATCCGATTTTGCTTATAACGGTACTCAATCCGCGCATTTGGTTACCGTGACGGTCTATTTCCTGATGGTATTTATTCAGCAGGTAAATACTGTTTGGAATCCCTATAACAGCGATAATGGGCGGAAGCAAACCTGTAAGCATGGTGATTTTATAACCAAATAACGAGAGTGTGCCCATGGACCAAACCACCACCGTTAGAATAATGATCATAGGAAAAACGACTGCATCCCACGATCTGAAGAAAAACAGCAAGATGAGCGCGGTAACAAAAAGGGATAATATCAGAAAGATCTGTAATTCGATTTTTATTTTACCGTTCACTTCCGACCTTATATAAGGTAGGCCTACATAGTGCAGGTCAATTCCGGTATGGTTGGTGAAAGCTTCTCCCAGATGCTTGATATCTTCGATCACCACATCTCTTTTTGCAGAATTAAGCGTTTCTTTGTTAATAGAAACCAGTATGAATGTAGCTCCGTTTTCTACGTTGAGTAACTGGTTGCTGTAAAATTTAAGATCTTCCACCACACCCAGAAGTGAGTCGAGTGCACTTTGGCTTTCCGGCAATTCGTCAAAAACCGGCTTCCAGTCGAACCTGCGGTTAACTGTATCTTTATATAAAATTCGTAAATCGGGAATTGATATCGCTTCTGATACGCCCCTGATCTTCCGGATGTTATCGCTGAGATAGGCGAAACTTTCAAAATTGGACAACTGGTAAAGCGCGCTATCCTGTACGCCAAGTGCAAGCATGTTGCCATCTTCGCCAAACATACGCTTGAAGCGCTTGTAGTACTGCATATCGGGGTCGTTATCAGGTACAACCTGGGCAAAGGTATAGCTCCATTGTACTTTGGTAGCCTGATAGCCCATGAACGCTGTAATGATCGCCAGAATGACAATAAGAGCAACTCGGTGCTTAAGAACTATATGCGCTAATTTGGTCCACATTTTTCGGTCAGCAAAGGTAATGAATTTTATATATTAGAATAAGGTTGAAAGATTTATTTTGCCCTTTTCATTATCCTTAGAACTGCCTATGAGAGAATCGGTTACAAAAAAAATGGCAACTGAAAACCAGATGCCATTTTTTGAGGAAATTTTGAAGACTAAAGTTTGGTCAGACTGAATAAATCTGATTCGTCACTTTTGTCATATTTGTAGTGCATCATTCTCTTTGCGTTTTCTACATAGAATGTATAGGTAGTATTGGAAAAGCCGGAAAGCCTTATCACCACCAATGTATCTTTTGAGGCTTCTTCTACACGGATGTTTAATTTTCTTTCTTCGGGAAAATCCTGCTCATGTTGATTTTCATATACCGTCCATGTTTCAGTTGTTTCATCGAAATCAATCTTATGATACCAGGTGTTTTTGTCGTCACTGTCGTAAGAACGGAAAGTTCCGGTCCAGATATCCTGCGCAGTTTCTCCTTCAATTTTTGGCTCTGCTTCTTCTGTGCTACATGCCGTTGAGAATAATAATAGAGCTGAAAAAATGTGTATTAACTTCATAGTTGTATGTAATATTTTGATCAAAAATGATGAATTATTTTTCACGATATCACATTTTAAGATGAATGGGGAGGTATTCGGGTTTAATAGCGGGTATAATACGATGTATTTAAGATTATTATCCTTAATTTTGATTAATAACTATGTTGCTGTAGGGGCTTTTATGGTGCTTTTGAAGTTATGCTTTTAAACAGTAAATAAAATAATCGTAACTTTGCACGAAAGTTGTTATTGTAACATAGGAATAATTGGCCTATGAAATTTTTTAAGATTATAATTTTTACTTTTTCACTATTCCTGCTCATTGATGAGGCAAATGCCCAACGATATAAGCGAGAAGGAATGGGAGGTTTGGAAATGGTGAGCTTTGAAGCTTATCGCAATGGAAGTATGATCGAATTTTCGTGGGAAATCAACACAACGCGGGAATTATCATCTATCGAGATTGTGAAAGGCACTGAAAAGGAGCAGAGTAACGATATAGAATGGAAAGTGATCAAGACCATTTCCGAAGGAGAAAACCAGTATATTGATTTCCAGCCCAAATCGGGACAGATGCACTACAAACTCATACTTACCGGATCGGACGGCACCAGGAAAGAGTATGAACCCGATTATAGGATCAAGGGGAAATCTTAGCTTTACCTTAAATCAGGCAATCAAAATTTAATTATTTCATCGAAGCATCCGCCGATAGAAATAGGTCAATCCCTGTTACTTACTGAGAATCGTTTATCCCAAATTCAGCCATAGAGCTGAATTTGCCCAATTGGCCGACGAAAACCCGGTTTTGTCGGGATAAACCCTGACAAAACCGCCTTATATTGGCGGTTTTCGTCATTTTGCAATAGAAAATTTAGTTTATAACCCGAAAATTTTCTATTGCAAAACCCGGGTTTAATGCCGTTTAGTTAAGGTCATATAGTTTTATAGTTTTGTGCGAAGACCCGATGGTGTCCTTTATCATTTTTTCTAAGATTGGACTGTCCTTTCCTGGAATATTCG
>DNTA01000317.1 GCA_003500135.1 Cytophagales bacterium
AATGGTAGCTACGGACTTCGTGTGGAAAGTAACTATGCCGTGAGATACAAATTCAATGGAAATTTCGGATTTAGATATGAGAAGCTAATCAACAGTGAACGCGGCTTTCCTGATTTTCAGCAAAGTGTTATCTACAATATCAGATGGTCTCATTCTCAGGATTCAAAGGCAAGTCCCAGTTCAAGATTTTCTGCGTCGGTCAATTTAGGAAGTAGTCAATACTATCGTCAGTCCATTAATCAGGTAAATCAATCGAACTTTTTGAACAATACATTGGCGTCTTCAGTGTCATATTCCAAAACATTTGAAGGCCAGCCACAGGTGAACCTGAACGTCTCTGCGACGCATTCTCAGAATACCAACACTGAGCAAATAGACCTCACACTCCCAACATTACAAACCTCTGTTGGAAGGGTGTTTCCTTTCGAGCCAAAAAGCGGGGCTAAAAAAGGAGCCATTCAGAACATTAACTTTCAATATAACAACCGTTTTGAAAACAGGATAAGAACCACAGATTCGCTATTTGGTAAGTCCGAAATGTTTGATGCTGCCAGAACAGGCATGGAACATAACATTCCCATTGCCACCAACTTTAAAGTGTTTAATCACTTTAGTGTGTCTGCCAGCACCAATGTGAGGGAGGTATGGACGCTTAACACCATAAATGAATTCTATGATGAAGCAACGCAGCAAGTTACCCAAATAGATGTGAATGGTTTTGATCGTTTTCTTACTTATAATTTTGCAACAAGCATCGGAACATCGCTCTATGGGTTGTTCAACTTTGAAAAAGAGGGAAAAGACAGGAAAATTAAGGCCATAAGACATGTGATGCGCCCGAGCATTAGTTATACCATTACCCCTGCATTTGATCAGTATTATGATACTTATTCCTACGTGGATTCAGAGGGAAATGTTGTTGAAGAGGAATTCACCCGATTCGAGGGATCTTTATTTGGAAGTCCTAGTCAAAACTTTTCAAATTCAATGGGGATAGGTCTGAGCAATAATTTTGAAGCTAAGGTGCGGGACAGAGATTCTACCAAGACCGAACCAAAAAAGATTGTTTTACTGAACAACTTCAATTTCAACACCTCATATAATTTTGCAGCAGACTCTTTAAGATGGGCTCCTTTGCGCATGAATGGTGGTACTCAGATTCTCAATAATAAAATGAATATCAATTTTAGTGCTGTTTTTGACCCATACGCTCTTGATAACAATAATCGTCGAATCAATAAGTTCAATATAGATAACGGTGGGAGCCTGTTGAGATTAGTTGGTGCTAATTTGAACATGAGTTACTCTCTGAGTAATGAAACGTTCAAAGGTGACGAGGAATCCGGACTGGATGAGCGCGAACGTGATCGGTCAGTAGGTTCCGGTGGTAGGGCGGATGATCTCTTTGGCCGGTCTCAGGATTTCGCCGACAGAAGCTTTGCCAACAAAGATCAGTCAAATGACGAATCTGAAAATGATTTCTATAAATTTGAAATTCCCTGGTCCTTGCGTTTTGCCTATACGGTTAATTATTCGAACCTTGCTCGTGAGAATAGGATTTCGTCCCAGTCTCTCATGTTTTCTGGAGACATAGAACTTTCACCTCGATGGAATTTTGGCTTCTCTTCAGGTTACGACTTCGTGAATCAAGGATTTACATACACCCAATTCCGTTTCGGAAGAGACCTTTTGAGCTGGCGTATGGACTTCACCTGGATTCCTTTTGGGCAAAATTCCTCCTGGAATTTCTTCATTGGTATTAAATCAAACGTCTTACAGGATCTTAAATATGAACAACGAAGACAACCAGACCGTCAGGTTGGCTCTTAAATAGCATAGCTCTATGTCAAAAAAAATCATAGTAACACAAAATGCTCCAGCACCGATTGGTCCCTATAATCAAGCCGTTTTATCGGGAAATACCCTGTACACTTCTGGACAGATCGCAATGGATCCGATGACGGGTCAATTGGTCAATGACAGTATTGAAAATGAGACCAGGCAGGTCATGCGAAATATGGAAGAAGTTTTAAAAGCAGCAGGCATGGGATTTGAGCATGTAGTTAAAACAACCATATTTATAAATGACATGAAACAGTTTTCAAAAATTAACAGTGTTTATGCTGAATTTTTTGATGAACATTCTGCACCTGCCAGAGAAACTGTAGAAGTTTCGAATTTACCCAAGTACGTGAATATAGAAATAAGTATGGTTGCTGTTCTGTAGTTAGGCCTTCAATTGAGCGCAAAATTCACTGCTGCACGTGCGTGAATGGCAGTGGTATCAAAATAGGCGATGCTCACATCAACCGGTCTTAAGAGCAATGAAATTTCAGTACAACCTAATATCACACCTTGCACACCTTCTTTAATGGATTTACTTATTATTTCCTTTAATTGAGATCTGGACTCTTGTTTGATGATGCCATGCACTAATTCCGAATAAATGATATGGTGCATCGTCTGCTGGTCTTTAGCATTAGGAACCAAACAGTTAGTTAAGTACTTGTTTTTTAAAATGGAGGGGTATAATTCACTTTCCATCGTAAATTTAGTGCCCAGTAGTAGCACACGGTCTATTCCTTCTTTCCTGATCTGTTCTCCCGTGGCTTCTACAATATGCAGAAATGGAACCGAAGTATGGCTCTTTATTGCCTGAGCACATTTGTGCATAGTATTAGTGCAAAGGATGATGAGCTCAGCACCTGCCCTTTCCAGGTTGATAGCCGATTCGATCATTAGCTCATTAAGTGCCCCCCAATCTTGCTGATGTTGTAAATGTTCAACTTCCGCAAAATCAACAGAATCCAAAACGAGCTTACAGGAATGAAATCCTCCTAGTCTTTCCCTTATTTGTTGGTTCATGAGCTGATAGTAGATTAAAGTTGATTCCCAACTCATACCACCAATAAGACCTATTTTTTTCATGGGATTAAATTCTTAGCAAGCCAGTTACCCTTTTCTGCTTTATTTGTTTACCTGTAATAATCCCGAACCCAGGCAATCATTTGATTATCGGTCATGCTATCTGCTGTTTTAACTTCCATTTTATCAGGCTTCAAGTATTTGAAATTATTCTTGATCTCTTCAAAAAACTTCTGTCCTGTTTGTGCAGGCCCAAAAATGACAAGTCGATGGAAATCAGGGATCTGTTTAATGACCTCAGAGAAATAGTTACGGTACTGATGTTTCTCGCGCTCCAGATATTTGCTGTCGTGAACAACATCCTGAGGTCCTCCTTTTAAACGTGTACCACTCCCTCCTTTAGATTTAAATTCTTCCACATCAGAGGAAACAACTTTCAAAAGCTGCCCGCCGTTTTCAGTAGTGATGATTTTAGCTTCCCTTTTGTCCATCCAGACTCCTAATTCTGTTGCCATAATAATAAAATTTAAAAAAATCCTACATCTTTAAAAGTTACGAAATATTCGTAAAATTTCATAATAAAAACGTCTCGAAAAAGCACTGCATGGAATTTATCTTAAAGGGCAAAAGGCATTAGCAGCTATGAATTATGAGGTCTGTTTTTATTGCTAGTAGCTAAGTAGTAATTAATAAGAGAATCGGTTACTAATCAAGAATTCACCAACTGTCATTCCAGCCTCACCATTGGATCTTTTTTTATAAAGATTTTCTGAATTCGTGTTTCACCCAGTCCACCTCCATCACCCACTCACCTTTCATAGCTGAATCGGTGATCTTGGCATAATTGAGGATAGCAAACATAGGTTCAGGGTAGTTATCCCCCTCTCCTTCATTGCGGTAGATCTCTTTCCCATCCAGTCTGTAGACCAGATCACTCCCTTCCCACTCCACCGAATACTCATGAAATTCGTTCAAGGTCGTTGGAAAATCCCTTCTGTAACTCCACCAGTCCCCTTTATCACATTCCTCAAGACTTTTAATGGCACCGGTCGTGAAGCGGTCCTTTAGATGATCGCCATGGTGTTCAAAGATGTCTATCTCTCCAGAACCTGTCAATGGCCAGCAAACATCTTCATCACTCTCCTGAACTGGTGGCTCATTATTTCGGGCACCCAACAACCACCAGGCAGGGAACATACTTGCCTCCCCATTACTTGACAATTTAAGTCGAGCGGTCCATTTACCCTTGACAAACTCCTTTCTGTTCTTCGAGCAAATTCGACCAGCAACATATTCAGTGTCCGGGTGTTTATTTCCATGCTTGTCCAGGTTGTTACAGGGACGTTTTTCACCAATGTTTACCACCTTAAGCTTTAGGGTGCCATCACTTACCTCGCGGGTCCCGAATTCGTTATCCGGCACATAGCAATGTGTTTCATTGTTCACCCACAGCAACTGATCTTGCCAGTTTTCTTCATTAAACGTTTGGAAGTCATCGTAAAAATCAACCTCCCAAACCGAGTCTGATTGTTCAGGCATTTTTTCTTTTTTTTGGCCACAAGAGGCAGCCATCAGTGTCAAAAGTACACATAAGATCGATTGAGAAATCTGCTTCATCATTAAAATTTATTCAAAAGTGGTTATCCAACTTATTGCATCTACTCGATATTCATCGGGCAGGATATGTCCAGAATCAAAATACTTAACGTTTTTATGTTCAGACGGAACCAAAGAGAGGAAACGACTAATTTCTTCATCTGTGGTATAGAAGTCCTTTGTACCCATCAGTAAAAGAATAGGTGCCTGTTGAAGCCCTGCGTGCTTCATAGGCGTTATCGCCATCTGACCTTCAATAGTCTTATTGGAAAACGAAAAGGCCTCAAGTCCTCGCGCAGGAAGATTGATAGGCGCAACACATCCCACTACACGGGTTAATCGAGTGTCGAACATGCTTAACAAAATAGCCAGATTCCCTCCTAGGCTATAACCAATTGCAGCAAAGGAAATGTGATTTGAACCGTTTTTATCGGAAATATAGTCCATGATGATCCTCAGGTCTTTGACAGTAGAGGTCACCATTGTCTCAAATAATTGAGTGTCCTTTTCATTTCTTGAAATTACCGGCGGCAGTGTTGCAGGAGATCTGAACCCTAGTTCATAACTCCGTTCCCCGTGGTATTTTACATCGGGAATTATCAGGCTGTAGCCTAAGGAAATAAGAGAGTCTTTCATGGCCTTAATATTTCTTGACCAGTCCAAATAAGGCTCAGAAGGATTGATCCAGTCCTCCTTAGAATCGCCCAGACCATGAAGTAATAGAACATACCCCTGTTCCTGCCTACTCCGATTTTCATAATGATAAAAGGGAATTTTAGAATCAAAACCATCGAGAACGACCTTTTCAAAAGTGACCAATGAATCTATTTTTTGTTGCTGTATTACCTCTGCATTTCGCTTAACCAGCTTATCATAACTAAATTTACCGATTGCATGAGTTTGCGCATAACAGTGATACATTCCGATAACACTGAATAGTACGACCTTAAAATAATTCATTTGTACTCGATTTAAAATCACCATTTGCCTGGCTATGAGGTAATGCAAGAATAAAAAGGAAGACGTAAAAAAACATCTAAAACAAGATTCCTGAACAACATTTTTTGTGGAATTATCTCTAATTCTTAATAAAGTTATAAAAAATCAACGTATCACTTTAAGTGTTCTTAGGGAGTACAGACTCTTTTTCATACTGATTGTGAATAATAATGATCAAGAGTCCGAAAAGGACTGCAACCAAAATGAGAATGGTACTCATGATCCCGCTTACTCCAAATGACAGTCTGATGAGGATGGTAGATACAATAAACCCTGAATTTCGTATGATTTTATGAAACTGATCTGTGTAAAAGAAGGATAAGAGAAGAAGAATGACATCCACTAGAATGAGTACAGTGAAAAATTCGTCAAAAAATAAGTTATTGATACTCTCAAACGATGGGAACTTATTCAAGGACAAGGATATTTCGGAAGACCAGCTAATGAGTGTTAACAAGGCCATGATAAAAAACAATGGTACTAAAAGTACAGCAATAATCTTCTTTTGTCCAATAAAGCGCTTCACCCTGGGGAGTAAAGATTGGTTGTTTCTTTTAATACGTCTGCCCTGTTTTTGAAATTGATAAATTAAATAAAACAGTATCAATGAGGCAAGCAGGTCGTATGTGAATTGAAGGTCGCCTTTTATATCAAACCAATCCGTAGAAAATTGTATGGCAGATAAGTCTTTAAATAATTTTCTGATAATGATCAGGGTAATTATTTCATATTGTTTTGTGATGTAGGTGGTAAAGGATTTTGGGAGGTAATAAATTAACAGGTATACCTCGTATATAAGAATAAACGAAAACGGCGTGTAGATGGCTGAAATAGGGTTTTTCATCAGTTCCGATTCGGATAAGAAGTTTATAAAACCATACTTAATGCCATAGATCATTAACAGATGAAAAAAAAAGCTGATTAAAGCGATGTAGAGAATCACTTTTTCGATCTTCTTTTTGGTTTCAGAAGAAAGAAATAGCCGCTCGAATGTAGTTGACAATTGAGATAACTTCATCATATCAACTCACTTCATTTATTAAAACTTCATTATTTTGAAAAGCACTGATATTTGATAAAGTTGTAGTGGTAATTTCATCCATGGCTTCTTTTGTAAAAAATGCCTGATGTGAGGTAATTAACACGTTGGGAAAACTCAATAACTTTAGTAACATATCATCCTCTATGATGCTTTCCGAAAGATCCTCGAAAAATACATTCTCTTCCTGTTCGTATACATCAATTCCCAAATACCCTACTTTTCTCAATTTAAGGCCTTCGATGACATCTGCTGTATTTATAAGAGCTCCTCTACTGGTATTTATGATCATTACCCCACTTTTCATTAGGGAAATAGAGTCGGCATTTATAATATGCCGAGTGTATTGATTTAGTGGGCAATGCAGCGAAATAATATCCGATTCCTTAAAAAGAGCTTCAAGAGAAAGGTATCGCACGCCTAAATCCTTAAGCTGATCATTCTGTTGAATATCATAAGCCACTATCTCACAATCAAAACCACTCACAACTCTGCAGAATGCCTGTCCTATTTGACCCGTTCCGATAACCCCAACGGTTTTTTTATGAATATTAAAACCCATCAGATTTTTCAATGAAAAATTCCCCTCTCGCACCCGATTATAGGCTTTATGTGTTTTACGATTAAGGGTGAGTATAAGTGCCAGAGCGTGTTCAGCAACTGCCTCAGGTGAATAAGCAGGAACTCGAACAATTCTGACACCATATTTTTTAGCTGTTTTTAAATCCACATTATTAAAACCTGCACAACGAAGGGCAATAAGCTTTACTTCTTGTTGAGCAAGGATTTTAATCGTCGCTTCATCAACTATGTCGTTTACAAAAACACAAACAGCATCGAATCCCCTTGCTAAATTTGCCGAATGTCTGTTCAAAGAATTTTCAAAATAAAAGAAATCAAAATCATAGTTCTTATTGTAGTTTTCGAAGTATTCCTGATCATATGATTTTGTGCTAAAAACAGCTATTCGCATTCTTTTCTTTTTCATTGACATGGTTGAAACTAAGCAATAAAAAGCCCCTGATAAAAAAATTAGCAATATTTTCACTTTATTTTTAAGCAGATCAGGGAATTAACTATCAACTTTGTTAGACTTTTTTACCTACTGTATGCGACGAGAAGAATTAATAGACATTATCAACAAAGAGAAGCGGGAAATCTATATTTCAGCTACACTAAAAAGGGAGTCTCAATACTTTACAGAACTACTTTTTAATACGTTTTTTGACAGTGAGACAGATACAGAAAAAGCCTTAATAGAATTAGCAGCTGTATTTCTAAAAATACGTGATCTGGCCTGCCCGGAGATCAAAGGAAAACCCTGTAAAACCTGGGACGATTTTACTGAAGCAATTCCTGATTTGTTCTGCAGACTGAAAAAGGATGCCATTGCCATATTAAAAAATGATCCTGCAGCACAGTCTGTAAATGAGGTATATCTGGCATATCCGGGCTTTTATGCCATCGCCGTTTATCGTATGGCGCGAGAGTTTTATAACCTGGGACTACCTCTTATTCCAAGGCTAATGACGGAATTTGCGCATCAGAAAACCGGTATTGACATACACCCGGGAGCTACAATTGGCGAATCATTCTTTATAGATCATGGCACTGGGGTTGTCATCGGTGAAACTACCGTGATCAAAGACCACGTGAAAATATACCAGGGGGTAACGCTCGGTGCTTTAAGTGTTAAAAAAGAATACAAAAACACCAAGAGGCACCCTACCATAGAAGAGAACGTGACCATCTACGCAAATGCCACCATTTTAGGAGGAAAAACAACCATTGGCAAAAATAGTATCATTGGAGGTAATAGTTGGTTAACCAATTCCATTCCTGGAAATTCTATTGTTAACAATACCTCTAAGGTGGAGATAATAGCTAAAAAACATGACTAAATTCATAACAGATCGGATTGGCAATACTCCCTTGGTAAAGTCAAAGGTGTTGAACCAAAACCCTAATGTTGAACTCTATTTTAAGCTGGAAGGTAATAATCCGGGAGGCAGTGTTAAGGACAGGGCAGCTTATAACATGATTAAGACTGCACTGGATCTAGAGCAGATCGATACAAACACAAAACTCATAGAAGCGACTAGTGGCAATACCGGAATTGCATTGGCCATGATCGCTGGCATCTTTAAATTGGACATAGAACTCGTCATGCCCGAAACAGCGACCAGGGAAAGGGTTCAAACCATGCGGGCTTATGGTGCCAGAGTAACCTTGCACCCTGATGGAATTGAAGGAGCACGAGACTATGCAGAGAATAAAGTTCTTAAGGAAGGGTATTTTTCATTCAATCAGTTTTCAAACGAAAATAACTGGAAAGCTCATTATAAAACGACTGGTCCCGAAGTATGGCGTGATACGGATGGATTGGTCACTCACTTTGTCTCTTCTATGGGAACAACTGGAACCATTATGGGAACCTCTCGATTTCTTAAAGAGTGTAACCCAAGCATTGAAATAGTAGGCGTTCAGCCCAAGGAAGGTTCCGAAATACCCGGTATTAGAAAATGGCCAACAGAATACCTCCCTAAAATATTTGATCCTCATCGAGTGGATCGCATTATAGAGGTTAGTCGTGATGAAGCTATAACTATGTCAAGACGTCTTGCTAGAGAAGAAGGTATTCTTGCCGGCATGAGCAGCGGCGGTGCTACATGTGCCGCAATTCAATTGGCAAATGAGTTGAAAGAGGGCGTTGTTGTGAGTATTATCTGTGATCGTGGTGATCGTTACCTGTCCTCAGATCTCTTTGAACAATAAATCAATCCAGAACTTTCAAAATGTGATGGTTGTCCCTTACAAGAGTGTCCAGATATTTAGTATTGCAAGGAAGGTACATATTGCTATAACAAGTAAATTTAAAAATCGCCAGCCTCCCTTTGTTTTAGACAGAACGATAACTGATATAAGACAACAGAAAAGGCAAAACAACACACTGATCAATGTACTGGTGTACCTTCCATGAAGCCATTCCGGGAGAGCCGTTTCATACAGATTTAACCTTGTAACCTGATCATTTGCCCGATCAAATATGATTATCCAGAGTATCCAAAGGGATAGTGGCACTAAGGCAAGTAATACAGAGAGGGTGCTAAGAATTTTATTCAAAATAGCCAGCCGTTCATTTTTTAAATCCCTGGGCTCATAAAAACACTTCTATACCGATTCTTCGTAAGCCTCTTTGATCCATTCTTTCAGCTCTGGATCTAAATCACTGATCTGGGTTACTCTGACCCGGTGAGAGCACATGGTACCAAAGGGTCCTGAATTTTCCAGACGATCTGTTATTGTTTTATTTTTGAACTTAAGACCAAGGTCTATGCGTGTTTTAGTTGCCGGTTTGATCAATAGAAACTGTCGTTTTCTGATCACACTAACACTCGTTTTTTTTGGGGTAATGGTAAGGTCTTCACCCAAACCGGATACGAACGATATCAACCCCTTATAAATTGGAATAAGCGATTCTTTACCTTTGTATTGTGCTGCCACCAATTCATCAGGTGAAGTATCTTCATCCTTGGATAATTGAACAATCGTATTAGCGAAACCGTGTGTAACCCCATATTCACCTTTTAAAAATCCAACGGCCTCAGAGTGTTTTGTAAAGTTTTTTTGTTTCAATAATTTTTTCCATTCACTCAGAGACTTACCCGTTTTTTCAGACATATTATCAATCATGGTTTGCAGTGCATTGCTCATTCTTATTACTTTTAAGGTTTTACTTTCCAAATTTTTTCTGAGTAGCTCAAATACTTCACTAGTGCAGCCGAGCCATACCATTGATAGAGGTCATAATCAAGTAAATTACTCCTTATGGCAGGATCGGTTTGTAGCAAACGATGTGCCTCTGATTCATTTGTAACATTATCAAAAACGAATATCCCACGATACGCTTGATCATTCTGCTGTAAGGGACCTGCCAATATGAGTTTTCCCTCCTTCACCATTTGTTCCATATTGCTCATATGCCCTTTAAAGCTTTTGCTAACGAATTCTTTGTCGTCCGTAGTATTTTTACCCGTCTTCAAGATGACCAGAAAATAATTTTTCATACCATAGTCATCTGCTCCAAGATCAGCAGCTAGCGAGGCATCGTAGTTGGGATTGACATCCTTAGGTAGCTCCTTGGTTTGGGTAATTGCGGTAAATGTTGCGGAAAGGGCGCAACATAGAATAAATCTTTTCATAGGTCTGTTAATTAAGCCTCTATCAAGTTAGGAAATAAAAATGGAATTAGTACGAGGCAGAATTTGTAAGCTCATTGCCTCAGGGGTTTTTTTAGATTAAAAACACAGTTTGCTCAAACGTCTGTATTGAGGTGGGTCATACTTTCCTATAATGCTGTTGCGAAATTTGACTTAAGTAGACCTTTGATTTAACTAAATCAAATTTAAGTGATTTTGGAAGTTCGGAAAATAAGGGAATACCGTTTCCCAACACCACTGGAATAGTGGTTAAGACCAACTCATCAATACGATTTGATCTTAAAAAGTTCTGGATGGTCTTTCCTCCATCAATACAAAGCTTATGGTATCCCCGATCGTGAATCTGGGTTAACACCTCTTCTGAAGATCCTTTTACTAAAAAAACTTTGTCTTTCAATTCGGACGGTAAAAAATTCAGTGACTCACTAAGTACAAAGACCGGTATCTGATAAGGCCAGTCCATATCAAAATTACGGACCGTTTCAAATGTATGACGCCCCATCACAAGAGCGTCAATATCTTTCATGAATTCCGAATACCCCATATCATCTCCATTGGGATTAGGTACCGTGTGTAACCAATCAATACCACCATTTTTGTCAGCAATAAAACCGTCAATACTTTTGGCAATGAATACTTTATTGGTACCCTTCATTTGATTCGTTGAGATATTTAGAATACTGATTTTTGGTAAATTAAGACTTGTAGTGATGTTTCAAACAAGTGTATTTTGACCAAACTGAATAAATCTAATTAAAAAAAGTCGCTTTGATTCAACTTGGTGGGTGATGCACTCTTTTAGACCCCTACTTCGCTTTAATAATGTATTGGTAAGGCAATAATTCTGTATTAACTTCAACAATCTCAAAACCTGCGGCCTCAAGCTCTTTAACAACAAGCTCTTTAGAGATTTTATGATCTCGTTTAGGTCCTACAGGAATCTCCTTTTTAAAGAAATCAATAATGATCAATTCCCCATCTTCCTTAATTCCGTTTCTCACTAATGAAAAATATGCAATTCGATCTTCGATATGGTGATAGGTATTCACGATTAATACTTTATCAACTTCATTATTGGAAAGACCAGGATTGTCAAAAGGGATCTTGCGCAACTCAATATTTTTAATTTTGTTTTGCTCAACTCTTTTTTTGAGAGCCTCCTGAAATTCATCATCAACATCCGCAGCAATCACCTGTGCACCTCTCGAGGCCAATTTTACAGAGAAGTATCCTGAGCCCGCTCCAATATCCATTATTTTTTGACCAGAAATGTCACCCAGATAACTGAGTACTTCTTCCGGTTTTTGATAAGCATCTCTTTCAGGTGATTCAAAATTTTTGATCAATTCTTCCACTGATCGCTGATGCATGTAGTCATTTGCTGAATGCTGCTTGTGATGCTCTTTAACTTCATGACTTGGTTTCTTGTCCATTTCGTTGGCGTCCATTCCTTCTTGATTTTTACCTTCTATACAGGCACTCAGGATCATCGCGCAGAGCAGACCTAAAAGTATTTTTGACCTCATTTTAGTTATTATTTGATTTTATTTTTATGTTTTTACTCATATAATAAGTGATCAGGCCCAGGAAGAGGTTCGAAAATCCCAGCAATGTTTCAACTGGCTTGTTAAGGAACGCATAAAATATCATCCAAAGAGATAGGCCTATGTAAATTATTTGCAAGATAGGAAACAAAGGGCTTTTGTAAGCGTTTTTTGATTTATTCAAATGCTGAAGTCTTATTTTAAACACACCAAATACCGTTACCATTGAAGATATGGTGAGCAAAACACCACAATAAATAAGGATTTGATCAAAGGTACCTGTGATGATCATCAAGGCGCTGATAACAAACTGAAACCACAAAGCTCTTGTGGGTAGTTCATTTGCTTTTTGTTTGAAGAAAAACCAAAACTGATGGTCCCTGGCTATACTTGATGTGACCCTTGAACCTATCCAGACCATAGCACTAATGCCCGATATCAGTAACAGAGATATGGCCAAACCAAAATAAGTCCTGCCCTTTTCACCAGCTATCTCTTGCATCACTATGGTTCCCACATTTAATTGACCTCTCAATGCTTCAAGCGGTGCGTGTTTTAAAAAAATAAACTGTAATAAAGTATAGAGAAGTGTAACGATTACGGTTCCTCCTATTAAAGCAACAGGCAATGCCTTTCTGGGGTCCTTAATCTCATCAATGATATAGGCAGCTGCGTTCCATCCCGAATAAGAATAACTCACGTAGATAAGGGCCACAGCAAAAGCAGGCGATAATAATTCGGTCATATCAATTCCCGTATAAACAGCACCATTATTGAAAGCTGAAGGCATAATAAGACCAATCGCGATCATTAAAACAATGAGCCCTACCTTAAACAGGGTACTGACATTCTGAAATTTTGAGCTGACGCTCAGGTTTCTTGTATGAATGGCAGTAACCAGAGCAATTAAAACAATACTGGTCCATTTTGGGCTTGGTTCAAAAAAAGGAAAGTAAGCCACAAAAGCAATAGCTGATAGTGCTATTGGCGCCGCAAAACCAACCGTGATGGAAATCCAACCCGACAAATAGCCAATAAGGGGGTGAAACAGCTTACTTAAAAAGGCGTACTCACCTCCTGATCTTTGAATGTAGCTCCCAATTTCAGAGTAGCTGAATGCACCTGACAATGCAATGACCCCTCCGAGCCCCCAAAGGATCAATATGGTGGCTGGATTGTAAAGTTCCTCCAACTGAAATCCTAAACTGGTAAAAGCACCGGTACCGATCATGTTAGCTATCACCAGTGCTAGACCGGTAACTGCCGTAATTTTAGTATTGGAGGCTGGCTTGTTCACTTCAAAGCTTCAGGTATTTGGAACTTATCGATTATTTGGTTTTCCATAATACAAATTAAAAATAGCCTAAAAACAGGCGTATAACTTATCATTACAAGCTATTTAATACTTCGATCAACATTGTCACTGATCCTGACCCAGAGATATTGGATATACCTTTTAATCTAAAAGCTATGAAGGAGTGTCTTAGATCTGCACAATCCATTAAAGATGCGAATTATTTTTACGCTTTTTAACAAGCCCATAGATAAGGGCTGCCGGAATGAGTAAAGGCAGTAGAAACCCAAATCTTCTCTCCGGGTTCATCAGCCATGCTCCAAAGCCAAAAATGGCGATACCAATTAAAAAACCAATATAAAAGGCAAAAAACGTCCTCGACTTTTTGGCTTTCTTTTTCTCAATCATCAGTTCCTCATCGGTCATGTCCGAATAATTCTTCTCTTCCATCGATTTTGTCTACTTCAGTTAGTAAAATAAGGTCCTCATCAAAAAATGGTTTTGAACCAATTAGTTGTTTAAATTTAAATAATCTTGTTTAGTTAGTATAGCGTTCAATTCCTTAAAATCTGTGACAACATGTGGAAATATTTACTGGCCTGGTTTCCAATGATCGTTTTAGCCATTGCCAATGGACTCTTCAGAGAAAAGATCATTAGTGGAAGGTTCAATGAACTCCAGGCGCATCAATTGTCAACATTTTCGTTAATGATGTTATTTGGCGTCTACATCTGGGTCTTATTCAAATTTTGGCGACCTCATTCGGTTCAGCAAGCGATCCTTATTGGGCTACTATGGACTCTTTTTACGATTATCTTCGAATTTTTATTTGGTCACTTTATCGTTGGACACGACTGGCAAACCTTACTTAAAGATTACAACATATTTAAAGGACGTTTATGGCTACTCTTTCTGATATGGGTAGGTATAGCTCCATATCTGATCTATGAACTACAGAAATAAACTTCAGATCAACTTGAAAAATCGCCTTAAATTCTTAGGTAAAACCCCAAAAGTCTGTGTTTAATTTCAATTTTAGTTATTTGATTTTTTAACTTTTCAAATGAAAAATAAAGTATATTAGTGTCCTTTTTTAAACTATTTGAAAAACTGTCATACCCTAGAGGAATGGCTTTCCTGGATGGATGAGCTTTCCTCAAATGACTACGTTGTTGTAGATCATTTTTTGGATATCCACAAGCTGAAAACTATTCAGACTTTTTTTCTTTCACATCTTCAAATCTTCAATAAAGCCGGCATAGGAGCACTTGGTGATCATGTAATACGCGAAGATATACGTGGTGATTACATCTACGGCTGGATCGAAAAAGAGACTCCGAACTAATTGATATATGGGCTTTGATCGACGAAACTATTCACGTCTTTAATCGATATTGTTTTTTGGGATTATCGGGTGATGAGTTTCATTTAGCTCATTACCCTAAAGGGGGGCATTACAAAAAACATCTGGATCAGTTTAATAACCGAAGTAATCGAACCATCAGTATGGTGATCTATTTGAACCAGGATTGGAAAAAAGGAGACGGTGGCGAATTAGAGGTCTTTTTTCAAGACGGAAGCTCTGTTCTGATAGAACCCATCGAAGGACGTTGTGTGATGTTTAAAAGTGCGATTGTACCGCATGCTGTCCTGGCCTCTGCAAAGCCTCGTAATAGTTTAACAGGATGGTTGTTACAACAACCTTCTGCACTGGGTCAGTTTTTGGGATGACCATCTTGTCATACTCAAAAGCTTTGTGTGTATCTTTGAACTTCTTAAGCTTATGAGTATTTCACAAAAGTCCCTGTATGATCTTTTAGAAGCAAAAGTTCTGGAATACAACCAGCCCAAATTTATTGAATCCGACCCCATTCAGATACCGCACCTGTTTTCAGATAAGGAGGATATTGAAATAGCTGCTTTTTTAACTGCCACCATTGCATGGGGCAATCGAAAAAGTATTATAAACAATGCCCGTAGGATGATGTCTCTAATGGATGATGACCCTTACCAATTTGTGTTGCATCATAAAAGATCGGATCTGATACCTCTTAAAACCTTTGTTCACCGCACGTTTAACGGTGAGGACTTCATACAATTTGTAAAAAGCCTCCAGCACCTTTATATAACTTATAAAGGACTTGAACCTCTATTTAAAAGACACGCCACAAATGAGCACCTGCAGGTGAGTATCCATAAATTCAAACAGTATTTCTTTGAGGTACCACATCTGCAACGCAGCACAAAACATGTGTCGGATCCGCTTAATAATTCTGCCGCTAAACGCATCAATATGTTTTTGCGTTGGATGGTACGTCCCAATAACAGTGGAGTAGATTTTGGGATCTGGTCCAGTATTTCCCCTGCAGTTCTTAGTTGTCCTCTCGACATCCATTCAGGAAATGTTGCCAGAAAGTTAGGACTATTGAATCGAAAACAAAATGATGCTAAAGCCCTAAAAGAATTGGATGATAATCTACGTCAACTAGATCCTCTTGATCCTGTAAAATATGATTATGCGCTTTTTGGCCTTGGTGTATTTGAAGGGTTCTGAATGGATGCATATCTTTAAACCATAAATATCACATATGAAAATCTCTTTAGCCCTCTTTTTGTTCGTATTAAATGGAATAACTTTAGCACAGAACCTTGAAATCCCTTCTGATACAACGGTATTAACCAAGCACAGCCTAAAAATCAAGGGAAGTCAGGTGAATTATGAAGCAGAGACCGGTTTTCAACCCGTTTGGAATGATCAAGGTCAGATAACAGCATCACTTTATTACACCTATTACCGGAGAACTAATGACGATACTGGTAACAAACGGCCCCTCATTTTTTCATTCAACGGGGGACCGGGGTCTGCCTCGGTATGGATGCACATCGCCTACACGGGCCCTAAAGTATTGAACATCGACCAAGAGGGTTACCCTGTTCAGCCTTATGGTGTAAAGGACAACCCTAATTCAATTCTGGATGTTGCAGATATTGTATATATCAACCCTGTAAATACGGGGTACTCCAGAAAAATTGCCAATGAAGAAGGTGCAATGCCTGAAGACAAGGAATTCTTTGGTATCAATGCAGATATAAAATATCTGGCTTCCTGGATGAATACATTTGTCACAAGACATAATCGCTGGGAGTCGCCTAAGTACATTATTGGAGAAAGCTATGGTGGAACCCGGGTTATGGGTCTTTCGTTAGAGCTTCAGAACCGTCAGTGGATGTATTTAAACGGGGTGATCATGGTGTCTCCGGCAGATTACAAAGTTCTGCGAGTAGGCGGCCCAGTGAGTTCAGCACTCAACCTGCCCTATTACACTGCTGCTGCCTGGTACCATAAAATGTTGCCCACTTCTTTGCAGTCAAGGGACTTACTCGAAATTCTTCCTGAGGCCGAAGAATTTGCCGTGAACGAATTGATGCCTGCGCTCGCCAAAGGAGGCTTTATCTCAAATTTGGAACGCAATCGTATTGCAGAGCAAATGAGTTTTTATTCCGGTTTGTCTGAAGAAGTGATTTTACAACAAAACCTGGATGTCCCCAACCGTTTCTTTTGGAAAGAACTACTTCGTCATAAAACAGGTCAGACTATCGGAAGGCTCGACTCCCGATATCTGGGAATCGATAAAGTTGAAACTGGAAGTATTACTGATTATAACCCCGAGATCGCCTCCTGGCTTCATTCATTTACCCCAGCAATCAATTACTACATAACCAATGAATTGGCCTTCACTACTGATGTCAAGTACAACGTTTTTGGTGATGTGGGCAATTGGGATAGGTCCAATGACAATACCAGAGATAACCTTCGTCAGGCCATGGCACAAAACCCCTTCCTCAATGTGATGATACAATCTGGCTACTACGATGGTGCCACCACTTATTTTAATGCTAAATACACCATGTGGCAGATCGATCCCAGTGGTAAGATGAAAGATCGTTTTAGCTTTAAGGGCTATCGATCCGGACATATGATGTATTTACGCAATGAAGACCTCATACAAGCCAATGATGACCTAAGAGAATTTATAAATGCTACTGCTACTAATGGAAAGTCTGCGAAATATGACTAGAAACACCTGTCGATGCCCAGAATTGGTTAAATATATGTATTTTAGGTATCAATAAAACTAGCATGAAAAAAATGCTCAGCATATTGTTAACTGCTGTTCTTTGTCTTGGTTGCAACTTCAAACAGGAGGAAAATCCACCTTCGAGCGTTGATTTCACCCTGATCGCTAAGAACAACCTCTATGGAGCAGGTAGTGAAGGCATAGATGCGCAGAACACACTAATAACAACGAGTGAAGATTGGGAATTGCTCATTTCCCAAATGGACAGCAGTAATCCGATCAGTGGTCAATTCTTAGAAACAGATATCGACTTCACTAATAGCTTTGTCATTGCCGTTTTTGATGAAGTGAGACCTTCGGGTGGATTTTATGTGGATTTGAAGGTCTCCCGGATCGAGAATCAAACAATGGTAGAGGTGATCAGGGCTTCTCCTCAGGGAAATGCCACCACGGTGATTACCCAACCTTTTATTATTGCCAAATTGAGCAATGATTATCTACCCGTGTCTTTTCAATAAAAAAGGCCTCCTGTCGGGAAGCCTTTGTTCATTTCTGTTATATTTCATCTGTTAGCCTTTTAACCAGGCGTTTCTGATCTCTATCTGTTCGGCAGAAGCATCCGCATTTTCAATAATGGACTGGCTGATTGCAGTAGGCTTGGTAAGTTGAGCCTCGATTCGCACAGGTTGACCATTGCGCTCCAAGTCCATTGTGATTTCCATTCCTTCCTGCCAGGCAAACATACCTCCAATCACTTGCTGGGCGTTTTGAAGACTAAGCTCCTGTCCATTCACCTTTTTAATAACATCCCCATCCTGAACACCCTGTGAGGCCCAGAATGAGTTCTTTAAAGCTGTTGCAGAAAAATGAATGGTCCCCTGTTCCTGATCGGCATCAAAAATGATGTTTTGTCCACCAGCAAAAATATAGTTGGTCTCCACTTCAGACTCCCCAACTGTTAGCCCCACCATCTCAAAAAACTTGTTGTAGTCGATGGGTACATCACCTTCAACATGGGTTCTTAAAAACTTCCCAACACTCGGATAGGTCATTTCCGTAATTTCAGCGATCAGGCTGTCGTCTTCAAAGGGTTTGTTTTTTCCGTATTTTGCTGAGAGTTCTTTCATCAGAGAAAGCATACTTCGGGATCCATTGCTCTCCTTGCGCATGAGAATGTCGATGCACATACCAATCAAAGCTCCTTTCATGTACACATTCCCATAATTAGAAGCATATGGTTCTTCCAAAACATTTTCGCTCATTATGGTAAAGCTCATAGCATCATCCATGTTTTTTGAGATTCCAATTTTCTGATCAATTACTCCATAAAATTCCTCGGGTGTTATTAACCCTTCATACACTTGGAAATGCTGTGCAAAGTATTCAGTCACTCCTTCATACATCCAGAGGTGTTTTGAAAATGTAGGTTGATTGTAGTCGAAATAGTGCACATCTTCGGAGTGAACGGAGAGTGGTGTTACAATGTGAAAGAACTCATGAGCCACAACATCAATAATAGAAGCCGATAAACCTTCAGGGCTTGACGCTTCAGGCAGCACAACAACAGTTGAGGTATGATGCTCCAGTGCTCCGTAGCCTTTAGGAGAGGTATCCGTTCCTTCGGATAAATAGAGATAAATATCATATCGCGGTGTGGTATTGATATCACCAAGGTAGGACTTCTGGGCTTTCATCATTTTATAAACGGTTTCCTTGAGGCTGGCAGCTGAATGGGTTTGATTTGGCGAATAAACACTTAAAACGATCTTTATATCCCCCACCATGAACTCCTCAACATCCAGTTTTCCAAACATCATGGGATTGTCTGTAATATCAAAATAACGCTGAGCAAAATAGTTAGATATGATCACCGAACCATCTTCAGAAGTGCTTGAACCTTTGTCCTCTAAAGCAGATGTTCTAATGAAAACAGACGGTGCACTTATCGATAAGGCGTATTGGTTATTCTTTAGAGAATCAAAATATCCCACAAATCCATGTAAGTTCAACACATAATTTTCAGGCTCGATGTTCGTACCAGCAGGAGAGAAGGGTTGCTCCCCTCCTATTCCTCCATTGGTCTCAATATCGTAGGTATCATTAACATTATAGGTGATCTGATCCAGAGACACAGCATCAGAAATGACCCAACTATTGGTATCGATCTTTTCTACTGTTAATTCGTTTCCTTCATAATCCAGAGCTTTAAAATCCTGGACATATTTTCCAAAATCACTTACGGAGTAAGTTCCCTGCACCACTCTCGGAATCCTGTAGGTTTCAGTATCAGTTTTAAATCTTCCAGGGTCAACTACAACAGGTACAATATCTTTTTCAGACTGGTTCAGGTCAAGTTTTACCTGGATTGGATTCTTAGTTGCTGAATCATCTGATTTAGGCTGGGTCGGCCCGCAAGATATTATCAGAAATGCAGTAAAGACTATAAATGAGATTTTTTTCATAATTTTTTTTTGATTTCTTAGTAGACGTGCAAAGCTACAATCTGTTACACCATACTAGTCTAACGATTTGTTAAAATCCATTGAATTCTGTTCCCTCCATAAACGTTAATTTTCTCAGAAGACAACCTTTCTAATTCTATGGCATTGTCTATTTTTGAAGGCACCAAGAAGGCTTATGATACAGTTTAAAAATCCGGAATTACTATGGGCACTCGTTTTGCTTGCAATTCCAATTATTATACATCTGTTCCACCTCAGGCGTTTTAAAAAAACCCCTTTTACCAATGTAGCACTACTCAAAACTATCAAACTCACTACCAGGAAAAGCTCTCGTCTTAAAAAATGGCTGATCCTTTTTGCCAGGCTCGGAATGCTGACAATGATTATTCTCGCATTTGCGCAGCCCTTTCTACCCAATTCAAAAAATTTCAATAAAAGTTCCGAATTGGTAATTTATCTCGATAACTCTTTTAGCATGCAGGCCAAAGGAAGTAATGGAAGCTTACTTAATGTTGCTAAACAACAACTGATTAATTATCTGCCTGAAAAAGAACGTTTTACATTGTTTACTAATGAACAAAGCTTTACCAATGTCACCAAAGAAACAATTATAAAACACCTGATAGACCTTGATTTTAGTCATACCCAGTTACCTTTTGAAGCTGCTTATCTAAAAGGACTGGAGTATTTCAATGCAAATGAAAAGAGTATAAAAAACCTATTATTTATCTCAGACTTTCAGCAGTATGCCCTACAAAATTTTAAACCCGAAGATAGTTCTGTATCCTTAGGGTGTATTCTCCTGCGCCCACAGAAGAACAGTAATATTTCAATTGACAGCGTGTATTTTGGCTCTGGTGAAGGCAGTAAAGAACTAAATGTCACATTGAGTAATTTTGGCCAGCCTATTGAGAATGTAGCTGTTTCACTATTTGAAAATGACCAGCTGATAACAAAGGCCGCCACAGCTCTGGATAATGAAAGTACAGTGCAGTTCACATTGGATAAAGAAACCACATTTAGTGGTAAAGTCGAAATTTCTGATGATGGCCTCAATTATGACAATCGCTTATATTTTAACGTTGAGCAACCCGAACGAATCAATGTTTTAAGTATCAACGGTACCGATGATTTATTTTTAAGAAAGATCTTCACCGATGATGAGTTTAAGTATTCAGGATACGATGTTAACAGCTTGGAATACAATAAACTATTTGAACAAAATATATTGATATTAAATCATTTAGACTTATTACCGCAAGTTTTAGTAGAAACTATTTCTGATTTTTATTTGCAAGGAGGGACCGTCCTTATTATGCCCGATAACGAAGCGGACGTAAGTTCATACAATGCATTGTTGAGCGTACTCAATCAACCTCTTTTTACGGAACGGCTAGAAGAAATAAAAAAAGTAACAACAATTGTTTTTGATCACCCGCTATTGTCGGATGCCTTTTATTCGAGAGTGTCAAATTTTCAATATCCTGAGGTTAAAAGCTATTTCAAGAGCATTAATAGCAAAGGAAGCATTTATAGTTTAGAGGACGGAAATGCACTGCTATCTGGAGGCAAGAGGGTGTTTTTGTTTAATGCGGATATAACGGAAGAGAATAGTAACTTTTTGCAATCCCCGTTGATCGTTCCTGCCCTGTATAATATGGCCAGACAGAGCCTGAGACCAAAAGACTTGTACTACACTATAGGACAAAAAAACACTATTGTTCTAAGAGAAAATATGTCGAGTGAAGACATCGTTCACCTC
>DNTA01000292.1 GCA_003500135.1 Cytophagales bacterium
AGGGTTTCGGAGCGACAGCAAATTCTGAAAGAGTTCGTTGAACAGCTCGAAATTATTGAAACGAATGACAGCCTTCTGGCGCTTGCCGCCATGCCCGAAGAAGATCTGGTGGCATACCTGACAGAATATGTTGAAGAAGAACGCGCCGCCGCCGAAGAAGCTGAAAAAGCTGCTAAGAAAGCCTCACGGAGATCGTCGGCAGGAGCTACCTTCGACCCTGATAATCCTGAACTTATCGGTACCGGAAGCGGGGATGGAGAATGGTATTTTTACAATCAATCACTCGTAAGCCGTGGTGTAAGTGAGTTTAAACAAACCTGGGGCGACAGACCTCTTGAAGATAACTGGAGGAGAAGCGCTAAAGATGTTGCCTTTACCAGTAGCGAAGATGAAGATATAGTTGAAACAGGAGAAGACCAGGCGGATGAAGTACCCCAGGAGGAGTTTTCAGTAACTACTGAAGTTCAGCAGTTACGCGCTAATTTACCCGCAACACCTGAAGCAAAGCAGCAATTACTTGATGAGGTAGAAGAAGCTTATTTTAAATTGGGAAGTATCTATGATTTTAAACTCGAAGAACCCGAAAATGCGGCAGATACGTTCGAAACCATGCTAGCCAGATTTCCTGATACAGGTTATGCCGCCGAAGTGATATACGAGCTACACCTTATATATACCAATCTTGGCAACACGGATAAGGCTGAATATTACAAAAACCTTCTACTCACTGACCATCCCGGATCGGTATATGCCAAATTGATTTTAAACCCTGATTATTTAAAACAAACAGACGAGGAAAGCGAAGAACTAAAAGCTTTATATGCCCGGGCTTATCATTTCTATGAAAGTGATTCCCTGCAAAAGGCCCAGGCTATGGTACACAGCGGCCTTGAGCAATACCCCAATAACCCATTTACAGTACAACTCGAATTATTGGATATATTGATAAAAGGTAAAATTGAAGGTGAATACCGGTATAAATTCGAACTTCAGAAGTTTGTAGAGGCACAGGGAGAAACGGCATTGGGGCAATATGCTGCACAATTGCTCGAAGCAACCAACACTTTTAAAGAAAAGGAAGCCAGGAGGAAAGGGGCTACTTTTATCCAGGACTTTGAACAGGAACATATATTTATTTTATCCTACATTGATCAGGAGCAACTCTCTGACCGTTTGCCTGCCGCAATGGACCACCACATTGATAACAACTTTCCCAATACTGGGCTGAATGTGGGCAACCTGATGCTCAACGATAACCAGGCCATGGTCGTGGTGAACGAATTTGCCACTCAAGAACTTGCTATGGGGTTTTTACGTTCACTAAAAACGGAAAACTCTGTGATGGACAACTTTGATAAGTATGAAATTGATAAATTTGTAATTACGAAGGACAACTTTCAGCTACTTTATCAAACGAAAGCATTATCTGACTATTTGAAATTTTTTAATACCCATTATAACGAGACCATTCATGGCAAAAAAGATCAATAAAAGCTTGCCTCCAAAGCGATACAAAAGAACCGTTAGGATCCTTTGGATTATTTTTTTAGTCGCGATCGTATCTATTCCGCTTTATTTTACATCGGTCAAGAGCAATTTCCTGGGGCTTTTCGGGGAAATGCCAAGCTATAAGGCCCTCGAAAACCCTGAGAGTGAAAACGACCTCTCTTCGGAATTATATTCTGCCGACGGACTAGCGCTTGGAAAGTATTATCGGTTTAACCGGTCCCAGGCTACTTATGACGAACTGGCGCCGGAATTGATTCAGACCTTACTCGTTACAGAGGACGTCCGATTTTTCAACCATGCGGGCATCGACCTGAAAGGTCTTGTCCGGGTTTTTGTCAAAACTGTGCTTTTGGGAAACCGGGGTGCAGGAGGTGGTAGTACGATTACCCAGCAGCTTGCAAAAAATATTTTTAATACCCGCGAAACTCAGCACGAAGGTAGCCTTCACAGGCTGAATTTTGGCCCCTTAAGCCTGATTGTCAACAAAACAAAAGAGTGGGTGCTGGCCGTGGAGCTGGAGAAGAAATTTACCAAGGAAGAAATAATGGCCATGTATCTTAACACCATTTTCTTTGGCAGTAATTCTTATGGCATTAAAGTCGCATCAAGCACTTTTTTTAATAAAACACCGGAAGAACTGGATTATCTCGAATCTGCACTACTTGTGGGAATGCTCAATAAACCGACGCGTTTCAATCCGGTGCTCAACCCTGATCATGCACTCGATAAGCGAAACGAAGTGCTCTACAACTTATACAAGTACGACGAAATCTCTCGCGACCTTTATGATTCTTTACGATCGCAGCCCATTAAACTAAATTATCGCGTGGATGACCACAATGAAGGCCCGGCTCCTTATTTCCGTTCAGCGATACGGCCATTTTTATTAAACTGGACGGCTGAAAATGGATACGATCTCTTCGAATCCGGTTTGAAAATCTATAGTACTATCGATAGCCGTATGCAGGAATATGCAGAGGAAGCAGTGGCCGAGCATATGAAATATCTACAGGAACTTTTCAATGCGCACTGGGATGGCGAAAACCCCTGGCGCGATGAAGATGGAAGGGAAATAAGGGGGTTTCTTGAAAAGTCTATAAAAAGAACTGATTCTTATAGAAATCTGGTTAGAAAATATGGCGCCAATTCGGACTCCGTCGAAATTGAACTGAACCGGAAGCGTAAAATGAAGGTCTTTACCTGGGAAGGTGAAAAAGACACTGTGATGAGCTATATGGACTCGTTGAAGCATTATAAAAAATTCCTGCAAACGGGCTTTATGGCCATGAACCCCAAAAGCGGGGAAATAAAGGCCTGGGTGGGAGGCATCAATCACCGTTATTTCAAATATGACCACGTGATGCAAGGCCGAAGACAACCAGGCTCCACTTTTAAACCTTTTGTATACACCGCTGCCATTGATGCGGGTTATTCTCCTTGCTATACAGTGGCAGATGCACCTGTGACGTTTCAACAACCAGGACAGATCCCCCCTACTTATACACCGCAAAACTACAATCGAAAATTTACCGGTGAAGTGATGACAATTAGACAGGGAATGGCGCGCTCCAAAAATTCAATCACTTCCTTTATGATGAAAAAAGTGGGGCCCCAAACTGTGGTTGACTACGCCAAAAGGATGGGTGTGGAAAGCCCACTAGACCCTGTGCCTGCACTATGTCTTGGTGTTAGTGATGTTACGGTTTATGAACTAGTGGGCGCTTATAGTACCTTCGTGAACAAAGGTGTTTATACAAAACCGCACTTTATCACGCGCATAGAAGATAAATACGGTAATATTATTGAAGAATTTCCACCGAGAACACGAGAAGTATTGAGTGAAGAAACGGCCTATCTCATGGTATATATGCTTCGTGGCGCGACCGAAGAAAAAGGAGGAACAGGTCAGGGCATCAGTCCTGAAATTCGAATAGACAATGAAATTGGCGCTAAGACGGGTACTACACAAAATGCCTCTGATGGTTGGTTTGTGGGGCTTACTAAAGACCTGGTAGCCGGCGCCTGGGTAGGTGGCGATGACCGATCGATCCACTTCCGAACTTCTGCCCTGGGCCAGGGAGCCCGAACGGCCATGCCGATCTGGGATATTTTCATGCAAAAAGTATATGCCAACGATTCCCTTGATGTTTCAAAAGGCAAATTCCCACGCCCAACCCGAAGGCTTTCTGTGGAAATAGATTGTGATGTTTATGAAACAGGTGAAGAAGCTGATTCGCTGGAAGTAACAAATGATTTTGAGGAACTGAGTGAAGACGACATCTTTTAAAGACGAATATTCTTTTGATACACCGAAATACACGCCCGATCAGGTAAAACATTTCCCTGATAAACCGGGCGTGTACCGTTTTTATAATGATCAGGATGAAATCATTTATGTAGGAAAGGCCAAAAACCTGAAAAACCGGGTGAGCAGCTACTTTGCTGATAAAGCTGGGCACAATCGTAAAACCCTGCGGATGGTATATGAAATTCAGCATATACAATTTACCATCGTCAACACCGAATTTGATGCACTTCTGCTTGAAAACAACCTGATCAAAAAAAATCAGCCAAAGTACAATATCCTACTCAAGGATGACAAGACCTTCCCCTACATCTGTGTCGCCAACGAGCGTTTCCCAAGAATTTACTCTACGCGCCGAATTCAACGCCATAAGGGCAAGTATTACGGGCCCTATGCCAGTGTTCGTGCCATGAAAAGCGTACTCGAACTGATCAGAAACCTTTACCACATCAGAACCTGTAAGTACGACCTGAGTGAGGAAAATATCAATAAAGGTAAGTTCAAGATCTGTCTGGAATACCATATTGGCAAGTGCAAAGGCCCATGTGAAAACCTTCAATCGGAAGAAGAGTATATGAAGGATATTGCCCAGGCCACGGAAATCCTTAAAGGCAACCTGGCGCCGGTTCGCCAACATTTCAGGGAAGAAATGCAATCGGCAGCCGAAAAGCTGGAATTTGAGCGGGCGCAGAATATGAAAGAAAAGCTCAACTTGCTGGAGAAGTTCCAATCCAAATCGATCGTGGCCAACCCTAGTATAACCAATACCGATGTTTTCGGGATTGTCTCTGACCAAAAGTGTGCATTTATTAGTTATCTGCGCATTGTTAATGGTGCGATCGTACTTAGCGAAACCATAGAAGTAAAAAAGAAGCTGGAAGAAGACGATGCCGAATTGCTCACTCAAATGGTAATTGAGTTACGCGAAAAATTTAGGAGTAACAGCATACAGGTTCTTACTAATGTACCGCTCACCTTTGAATTAAATGTCCAATCGGCAGTGCCCAAAATTGGTGACAAAAAACACCTGGTGGACCTGGCCATAAAAAATGCCTTATATTATAAAAAAGAGCGGCTCAGTAGGGTTGATCCGGACTATTACCGGGAAAAACGCATTTTGAAACAACTTCAGGAAGATATGCGATTGCAAAACCTGCCGGAGCATATCGAATGCTTTGATAACAGTAACCTACAGGGCAGCAACCCGGTTGCTTCCATGGTGTGCTTCAAAAAAGGTAAGCCTTCGAAAAAAGACTATCGCAAGTATCATATCAAAACCGTGACAGGGGCTAACGACTTCGCCTCTATGAAAGAGGTGGCGCTACGCCGTTACAAAAGATTGTTGGATGAAGAGCAGCCCCTTCCCGATCTCATTGTGATTGATGGCGGTAAAGGTCAATTGAATTTTGCTGTGCAGGCGTTGAAAGAACTCGACATCTACGGTGAAATTGCTATTGTGGGTATAGCAAAAAAACTGGAGGAGATTTATTACCCTGGCGATGAATTTCCTTTGCATATCAACAAAAAATCGGAGTCGCTTAAACTCATCCAGCGCCTCAGAAATGAAGCCCACCGTTTTGCCATAACTTTTCACAGACAAACCAGAAGTAAAAACACATTTGCCACTCAATTGACCAATATTCCGGGGATTGGAGGTAAAACCGCGGAAAAGCTGTTGAAAAAATTCAGATCGGTCAAAAAAATCAAGGAAGCCAGTGTGACGGACCTTTCGGTGGTGGTTGGCGTGGATAAAGCACAAACTATATTGAATGCCTTGAATAACGAAACTCAATAAAAAAAGGCCGCCCATTCAAAATACGGGCAGCCTCCTCTCCAGTAGCCTGTTATAATTATTTGATCAGATTCTTTCTTTTCAAAATGGTTTCCAGAAACTTCCTTTCATTCCCTGAATTGAACACCTTGAATGGCCAATAAATTATTTGCACTTTCGACATGAAAAGTGCATATCCTTTTTTGGTCTTTTTGGCCCGCTTTACCTGATCCCATTTTACGGGCATTCCTTGTTTAGTGGTTAGTTTGATTAGAATTTGCTGCGATGTGATTTCATATGAGAGCTTCTCAAACAGCATTTTTGTTTGGTCAAGTTGTGTGACTCCTGCAAACTGTATTAACCAAAACAACAGATACAAAACGTATGCTATCAAAGCGCCGGTGATCCACCAGTGCGAAGGAATAACAAATGCCATTGCACTAATAGCGATAACGATTAAAATCACCCACCACTGTTGCTTCAAAACGCCGGTCATCGCAATTCTCACATAGGTGTTGGTATCCAGTTTGTATTTTTTTGTTTTAACAATCATTGTTGAATATTTCGCTTAATTGGTGTTAATTAATTTCCGCTTTTAGACTTATATCCAGGCTTTTTACTGAGTGCGTGAGCGCTCCGATAGAAATAAAGTCAACGCCGCATTCAGCTACTTCTCTTAAATTTTCTTCAGTGACCCCTCCCGATGCTTCTGTCTCAGCACGTGAGCCAATAATTTCAACAGCCTCTTTCATAGTCGCCGTATCCATATTATCGAGCATGATCACATCCGCTTTACTTTCCAATGCTGCACGTACTTCTGTCAACGTCCTGGTCTCTACTTCAATTCTCAGTTTTTTGTTTTGTTCTGCCAGATATTGCCTGGTTTTTGCCACTGCATTAGCAATACCTCCGGAATAATCGATATGGTTGTCTTTTAACATTACCATGTCGAATAATCCGAAACGGTGGTTGGAACCTCCTCCAATGGCTACCGCCCATTTTTCAATCGGTCTGAGAAAAGGTGTGGTTTTTCGTGTATCCAGAATACGGGTTTCAGTACCTTCGAGCATGGCTACAAGCTTGTGCGTTCTGGTAGCAATACCGCTCATTCGTTGCATCACGTTGAGCAAAAAACGCTCAGTTGATAATATTGACCTTACCTTTCCTTTCAGTTCCATGATCAGGTCTCCGGCTTGCACCTCTGCGCCATCTTCCACCTTTTTCACAACTTTCATAGAACAATCCACCTTATCGAAAATAAGTTGGGCCATTTCAATTCCTGCAATCGTACCGGGTTCTTTTGCAATCAATCGCGCAATACCGGTCATTTCTTTGGGTATGGTGGCTACGGTGGAGTGATCGCCATCACCAAGATCTTCCTCCATTGACAGTTCAATGAATTTTTGCAGATACTCCGAAGTAAGGTATTGATTTTTCACGCTGCAAAAATAGAAAAACCTATGGGATAAAGGATAAAAAAGCGGAATAAACAAAAGATTATTCGAGGCTGAAGTCCATCAGGTCGATTAAATATGCTTCATTGAATTTTTTGATGTAAATCAAAACACGAAATGACCCCGAATCGAAACTGTATTTACCGATCACATAGGTAAGGCCTTGTTTCGAAGCTCCCTGGTGTATATACTGAAAGTCGCTGGGCGGATATTTTTTAAAGAAATCTTTCAATACAAATTCAGCTTGCGTTTTGCTGTAGCTGGCTTTGTCGCCATTGATGTTCAGCTCTACAGTTTTATTGAAGTTTTTGACCAGTTCTTTGGAACTACCGGCTTTTAGCGCTGCACGCACATTGTTGACCACTGCATTTTGGTTTTGAGCTCGGAGTTCCATGCCTGTTAAGGCAAGGATTGCTAATGTGAAAGTTAAAAAAATTTTGTTGTTCATGGCTCTGCAGAAACGCTTCAAAATAACAAAAAAATAAGCTAAATCTATGCCAGTTATTGATTAATTTTGTTTCAATATCTCAAAAAGACCTATTAAAATCATTTAAACAAAGTGTAACACGCAAAAAACTTTTCTAATATGTACAAAATTGTGTTAATCCGCCACGGAGAAAGTCAGTGGAACAAAGAAAACAGATTTACCGGATGGGCCGATGTAGACCTTACTGATAAGGGGCGCGAAGAAGCCAGGGCAGCCGGACAATTGTTAAAAGAAGAAGGATTCGAATTTGACAAAGCATATTCTTCAGTGCTCAAACGAGCGATTCGCACACTTTGGATCGCGTTGGATGAGTTGGATGCAATGTGGTTGCCGGTAGAAAGAAGCTGGAAGCTCAACGAACGTTTTTATGGAGGGCTGACCGGGCTCGGCAAAGGTGAAACTGCCAAAAAATATGGTGAAGACCAGGTTTTGATCTGGAGAAGAAGTTATGATACGCCTCCACCTGAATTGGACAAAAGCAGCGAATACTACCCGGGCAATGACCGAAGATATAAGGATCTGACAGATGCTGAGCTACCGGTAACTGAATGCCTGAAAGACACTGTTGAGCGCGTGGTTCCTTATTGGAATGAGCGAATTGTACCAGACATTAAGTCAGGTAAAAAACTTGTGATTGCGGCACATGGCAACAGTTTGCGCGCATTGGTGAAATACCTCGATAACATCTCTGACGAAGAAATCCTTAAGCTAAACATTCCTACAGGTATACCGTTGGTATATGAGCTGGATGCCGATATGAAACCAATTAAGAGTTACTATCTAGGCGACCAGGAAGCGCTGGCAGCAAAAATGAGCGCTGTGGCCAATCAGGGAAAAGCTAAATAAAGAAGTTTTATGCGTAATCATAGCGCCGGTCTTTTGGCCTTGTTCATTGCAATTCTGGGTACTGCTTGTTTAAGAAATCCTGAAAAGCAAATAGGTGCACATGATTACTATGACATTAAAGGACTTTTTGATCAGCAGAATGAAATGCTGCGATCGGAGAGTCCTTTGTTATTAAAAAAGGTGCGCTATGGCGAAAAGTTCGAGGAAAAACAGTTGAGGCCGGATAGCCTTGACTGGCATAAAGAACTCAATATGTTTTACGATGTTAACCCAAACCTGGCCGCCAATAAAACCAAATACCAAGAACGCTACGAAATGAGGGGTGGCGATATACAATTGAGTTATTTTCCCGAAGACTTTGCAAATGCAGAACTCAAAAGCCTTCAGATAAGTCTGAACCCTAAAGATTCTGCAATACAAGGCCTGCGTGCTATTTTACGTACAAAAAATTATCTCACAAAAGAAGAAGTATTGTTAGAAGCCAGCTTCGATGATCAAAGGCCCCCAATGATCAAGGGGTATTTTATCAGAACTGGCCAGAAAGTTGTGACTAAAGACTCTTCGCACTATAGCCTGATTGGCGAAATAGTGCGATAGGTAAATTCTTGCTTCTTAATAACTTCCTTTCTTTATTGCGCTGAATATATCCATATTTTGATTGCGTTCTTTGACCACAAAGATCGGAAGATGCTTGTTCTGGATGATGGGATTTTCTGCCACACTACCCAAGATCAAGGAGGCTGCCGGTGTCCGGCCTTTGGAGCCAATACAAATTCCTGTGCAATTTCTGTCTTTGGCATAATTATATATGGCTCCTGCGATGTTTTCATCTTCACTATTGACATGCTCAAATTCAAGAGGAATATCATGATGGTCCAATATGGATAGAAATTTCTCAAAGTCCTTTTGGGCATGTATTTGCATGATGCTTTCATATTCTTCCATACTTTTTCCGGAGTAGTGATAGCCCTGAGGAATTGAATATACATTCAAGCATTGAATTTTAGCGTTTTTATAATGACCACATACTTCTATGGCTTGCTCAAGCGCCATTTTTGAGTTTTCAGAGAAATCGATAGGCGCCAATTTTTTTGTTCGTATCCGGCATTTGACCGCTAAAAAACCCCACACTACACGGCGCCAGCTTTGCAATCTTCCCACTATTAACGCCCAAAGATGTGCGGTTGGCTTTATGACCTAGCAAAATAAGGCCAACATTTTTTATTTGCGCCCATCGTAAAATCCCCTCGGTGATATTTCCCTCCAGTACATCAATATCGTATCTCGTTTCGACTGCCTCCTTATTCCATTTTTGTATGTTAAATTCAATTTGATTTTTGATGGCTTCATCTTGTGGAGCAATCAAGTCGGGATATTTTTCGGCAATACTACCGGGCATATCCAAAGTCTTCACCACGTGTACGAAGTAAAGCTGCTCTATGCCAACATGATTAGACATTTTAAAAATATTCTCAATTAGTTTATCGTCAAAATCACTAAAATCCAATGCAATGATTAAACGCTTTATTTCGTACCTGGTCAAAAAAATATGTTTTGGGTATTTTTAACACTTTTGGTCAACAATTTATTAGCAATTGTTGATTTAAGTAAATTACTTTGCAATAATTTTTGGCGCAAAATCACTTTTTTCGAATTGAAAGAACAAGATCGTAAAGGAAAGGTCGCTGGCTCGAAATTCATGACCAGGATAAAAGTAAAATGGGGTATCGATTCTAATTTACAAATTGCCGTGATCTTTGTTGTTTTCGCGCTAACAGGTTTTTCAGTAGTATACTTTCGTGAGTGGTTATTTACTTTTATAGGCATCAATCACGAACCATGGTACATCAAAACCTTCGCCTGGATCATCCTGGTATTTCCATCCTATCAAATTCTTTTACTCTTTTATGGCACAATATTCGGCCAGTTCAGGTTTTTCTGGTCAAAAGAGAAAAAAATGCTCCTGTCAATTGCCCGATTATTCAAAAAATCATCCCGATAGAAACTTTTCCGAACCTTTCCCCGTAACTTCGTAAGAATTCAAACATTAAGCTTTCTTCATATGAATCCATCTAACTTCATTAACAAGCAGAAAGTAGCTCTTGTATTGTCAAGTGGAGGAGCTAGGGGTTTTGCACATATCGGTGTAATTGAAACTTTACTGGAAAACAACTATGAAATTTCGTCGATCGCCGGTTGTTCAATGGGCTCGTTGATTGGTGGTGTATTCTGCACCGGTGAGTTAGACAAATTCAAAGAATGGGCTACAGGATTACAAAAAGCTGATGTATTTAAACTATATGATTTCACCTTTGCCGCCAATGGCCTGGTAAAAGGTGAAAAAGTATTCCGCGAAATCCAGCAATTTTTACCAGACAGGGATATCAGTGAACTCAACATCCCTTTCACCGCTGTCGCTGCGGATGTGGTGGATCAAAAAGAATATATATTTAAAAATGGCCCGTTATATGATGCCCTCCGAGCAAGTTGTGCCATACCTGGTGTGGTAAAACCGGTTGAAATTAAGGGTAAGCAGTTGCTTGATGGCGGAATATTGAATCCTCTCCCTTTAAATTTGATAGAAAAAAGGGACGATGAGTTGTTGGTGGCTGTCAATGTAAATGCCTGTGTACCCCATCATGCGCCTGTCCGATCGCCGGAAGAGGTGATTGCAGATAAGGCTTTTGATCGAAAGGTCTGGACCATGCTCAATAAATGGTTGAAAAGAGATAAGCCTGCTACAAAACACCCAAAGCCGGAAAAACTACAGGAAGAAAAGAAAAAATTTGGTTTTTTCGAGCTCATGCTGCGAGCCAGTGACATGATGCAGGATCGTTTAACGGATAAAATGGTAGAACTTTATCCGCCCCATATGTTGGTAAATATCTCGAGGAAAGCCGGAGGTACTTTTGAATACTACCGCGCTGCGGAGTTTATTGAAGCCGGTCGCCAGGCTACTTTGAGAGCGCTAGCAAGGCATCAATGGATAAAAAACGAAAAAGTTAAAAGTGGTTACAACCGCACTGCTACATCATAAATGGATTACCTGATCAAAAAACCAGGTCTTCCAATACATTCTTTTTCTGGTAATATGAGCGACTCCCATTGCCAATAAAATCGTATACACCAGCGCTCTTACAAATCCAATCCAGGGATTTTCTGTTAAACTGTTAATAATCGTTTCAAGTCCCGTGGGAGCAAGAATTGGCCAAATCACATTGGCAAAACCCACAAAGGCAATCATCGGGTTTTTTCCGTTGTCAGATAGCAGCTTCACTAGCCAGTTATTTTTTATCAAGTGCTCGATTATCAAAAGGGCAGATAAAAATTTGGTTCTACGTATAGAGCAGGGACTATTTTTTATTAATTTGATTTAATAGCGCCATCTGATAAATGCTTCCATCGCTTCATAGTTGGCAAGCCCCAGGCTGTGGTATTTCTCGGCTGTTTCGCGATTACGTTCTTCTGCCCTGATCCAAAACCCTCTTTCATCATCACCAGGGAATACGGGCCGGTCTTTTTGAGACTGGTGTTTAAATATGGCGTTTCGCTTTCTTTCTACTTCTTGCGGTGAAAGTGGAACGGCCATTTCAATTTCATGGGTTTCAAATTCATGCCATGCACCGCGATAAAGCCAGAACCAGCAGTCGTCAATCCAGCTTTCTGTTTTCTTTAAACGTTTCAGTGCTTCTAGAACAATTCGGAAACATACGATATGAGTTCCATGAGGATCGGCAAAATCGCCTGCTGCAAATACCTGATGCGGTTTTATGTCTTTTAAAAGACGCAATGTCCGTTCAATGTCCGGCTCCATACTTGGATATGGTTCTGTTTTTTTAGCATCATAAAAAGGCAGGTCCATGAAAATAATCTGGTCGTCCCGCAAGCCTGCATAGCGCGCTGCAGCTGTGGCTTCACTTTTTCGAATAAAGGCTTTTACATTGCGTATTTCCTCCAAATCTGGTTGGTTGGGCTTTTTATCTTTGAAAAAATCACGCATCATATCATAGGACTTTTGAAGCTTCTCATATCCGTTGCCTATACTTTTTACAAAATCTATACTAAACTCCAGATATCGCAGCACGTCGTCATCATGCACAGCAGTATTTCCTGAAGTTTGATAGGCCACATGTACTTCGTGACCCTGATCCACCAATCTGATAAAAGTTCCTCCCATAGATATCACATCATCATCAGGATGAGGTGAGAATATGACTGATCTTTTTTGAGCTGGTTTGGCTCTTTCTGGTCTTTGTGAATCATCGGCATTTGGTTTTCCACCTGGCCAACCTGTAATAGTATGTTGAATGCGATTGAATATATCAATATTTATATTGTAAGCAGGCCCCTTTTCGACCGCCAACTGTGCCATGCCATGACTATTGTAATCCTCATCCGTGAGTTTGAGTATAGGTTTGTTTAAAGTGTTTGACAGCCAGATCACTGCTTTTTTTATCATTGCAGCATCCCAGTGGCAATCCTTAACCAACCAAGGGGTTTTAAATCTTGTCAGTTCTGATGCGGCATCTTCATCGAGTATGAACTCAACATGATCAGAAAGTTGAAGATAAGTAGCCGGAACATCTGAAGAAATATCCCCTTCAACCGCTTTTTGGATGATTGGGGCCTTGTTTTTACTCCATGCCATCAGAACGATTTCATTGGCTTTGAAAATGGTGCCTACACCCATTGTTATGGCTTTCGTCGGCACGTTCTGTTTTCCTCCAAAATCCCGCGAAGCATCCCTTCTGGTAAGATCGTCCAATGTGACCAGGCGTGTACCGGAATTGGGGGCTGATCCGGGCTCATTGAAACCGATATGTCCGGTTCTACCGATACCTAATATCTGAATGTCGAGCCCGCCCAGCTCCTCAATTTTTTTCTCATAGTCAATACAAAATTGCTGTATTTCTTCCTGCTTTAAATTACCATCAGGAATGTTGATGTTCTCTTTTGGAATATCTATATGATCAAAAAGGTTTTCATTCATGAAGGTCACATAGCTTTGTTTAGATGAGGGTTCCATTGGGTAGTATTCATCCAAATTAAAGGTGATGACATTTTTAAAGCTCAATCCTTCATCCTTGTGCATGCGGACCAGTTCTTCGTAAACAATAACAGGTGTTTTGCCCGTGGCCAGCCCGAGAATAGCTTTCTCTCCCTTCTGATTTTTGTGATCAATAATTTCAGCAATTCTTTTAGCGACTTTTACTGAGGCTTCAGTGTCGCTTTTGAATACTTTAACAGGTAATTTTTCGTATCTGGTTTCTTCTAAAAGATTTAACCTTTTCATCGCCTTATTTTATTTTGCTGTTAATGTTTTTAATGTCACTTGTTTTTTTAAACACTTCATTTTTTGTATAAATAATTTGTTCATTCAATAGTTAGCTTTTACATGTCGCACCAGTTAACACAAAATATTCGTGACTCAAGATTGATAATTTCCCCAAATCAATATTTACCTGCCCAAATCGAAATAAATCATAAAATAGCAATTGGGGCAATATCATATTTAAATGGCTATTATTATGTAGAAACATTAAAAAGTTAGCGCCCTTTGAGAATTAAAATCATCCGATCCTTGGAGGGAAATATTACTCAATTTGATCTCAAACTACAAGACTGTATTCCACACCGGTAAATATTTAGGAAATGGTGTATATCTTTAGGGCTGAAACATCTAACGGAATACAAACATTCAAATTCGTAAAATAAATCGCCGTTTATGTCCATTGCCCTTAATAAGTCGCTTGGCAACATCGACCTTTACCTTTTAGATTTTATTCTGAAAGGATATTTCCCGGAAGGAATCAAAATACTGGACGCCGGATGCGGAGAAGGCCGCAACCTCCACTTTTTTTTACAAAATAATTATGAAGTGTATGGTTTCGACATAAATCGCGATGCCATTCGAATGGTTCGTTTGGTTGCCAGAAGCCTGGATAAAAGCATCACCGATGAAAATTTTCTGGTGAGCGATATCAAAGACCATCCTTTTCCTCCTGCAGCATTCGATCTGGTAGTCTGTAGTGCTGTACTACATTTTGCCAATGATAAAGAACACTTTATTGATATGATGGCCGAATTGGTCAAGACTGTTAAAAAAGATGGCAGACTCTTTATTCGTATGGCATCGGATATTGGCATTGAAAAACTGGTTGAGCCTGTGGATGACGGAAAATTTTTGATGCCCGATGGTAGTTTACGTTTTTTATTGAACAGAAATTTGTATAATGAAGTTTTGGAAAAGTATGGCATGCAGGAGATGGAGCCGCTTAAAACAGTTAATTTGGCGGACCAGCGATGCATGAGTACCTTTTTATGGACCAAAACCGAGTGATATGCAAACCCGAATTTTAGTGTTTTTCATTTCAATTTTCCTAACCCATCTCAATGCGATAGCCCAGGCGCCACCAAATTTGGTGCAACAAACCGCCAGTGAATTGAACGATGAGCTTTTTGAATTATACAAAACACTTCATAGAAACCCGGAGCTTTCATTTGAAGAGAGGAATACCTCCAAAATGCTCTCGGATATTTTGATAGAAGAAGGGTTTGAGGTAACCAAAAATTTTGGAGGGTATGGCGTGGTGGCAATTATGAAAAACGGTGATGGGCCTACCATTATGCTGCGGGCTGATATGGACGCTCTACCCGTGAAAGAAGAAACGGGATTGCCCTATGCAAGTGAAGTGACAACCACCTTGAATGGTAACCCGGTACACGTAATGCATGCCTGTGGACACGACATTCATATGTCGGTATTGATAGGCGCTGCAAAGGCGCTAGTGAAATTAAAAAATAAATGGAAGGGCGCCTTAATGCTCATTTTACAGCCCGCAGAGGAGCGTAGTGGCGGTGCAAAAGCGATGTTGGCAGAGGGTTTATACCAAAAATTCGGAGCGCCCGATTATGCGTTGGCTTTGCATGCCAATGCCTCCATGGCAGCCGGTACCGTAGGGATATGCCCCGAATATGCCCTGGCCAATGTAGACATGGTGGATATTACCGTTTATGGAAAAGGCGGACATGGCGCCTATCCGCACACCACAATTGACCCGGTGGTATTGGCATCGCGAATTGTTCTTGATCTGCAAACTATCGTGAGCCGTGAGGTATCACCCCTTGAGCCTGCTGTTGTAACAGTTGGCTCGATCCATGGTGGCGCCAAAGGCAATATCATTCCCGATGAAGTGAAGCTCGAGCTCACATTGAGGTCGTACTCTGACGTGGTAAGACAACACACCATAACAGCCATTAAAAGAATCACTTCTTCCCTGGCCCAATCTGCCGGACTTGAGTCAGACTTATATCCAAAAGTTGAAGTAAGGGATGAATCAACACCTGCCCTTTACAACGATCCCAAACTTTCGAAACAGATATTGGAAGCTTTTCAACGCTACATCGGTGAGCAAAACGCCATGATTGTTAATCCGGTGATGGGCGGTGAGGATTTTGGTAAGTTTGGCCGAACAGAAGAAAATGTGCCGATATGTTTATATTGGCTAGGCACAGTATCTGAGGAAAAAATTGAGGAAGCTCAAAAAGGAAATATTAATCTTCCATCGCTGCACTCACCATTCTTTGCACCTGAAGCAGGCCCTTCCATTAACACGGGAGTGATTACCATGACTTCTGCTGTGATCGAACTTATGAGCAATGGGTTGGATTGATTTTGCTTTGATTGTTCTTACTGGGGTAGCTGCGGGATTTATCAATACCATCGCCGGTGGAGGTTCCCTGATCAGTTTACCCGTCTTAATTTTTATGGGCTTGCCACCTGCCATGGCCAATGCCTCCAACAGGGTGGCCATATTTTTACAAAATGTTTCGGCAGTGTCAGGTTTTAAAAGCAAAGGAATCTCCGAATGTCCTTACAGCATGTACCTCGGCATTTCAGCATTATTTGGAGCAGTAATTGGCGCAAAGATAGCTGTAGACATTGAGGGGATATTATTTAATAGAGTTCTGGCCATAATTATGGTGGTGGTCATATTCATCACCATATTTAAAAAACAGCGGGATGCTTTTATTCGGTTTGAAAACGTCGGGAAGAGACGCTTTATTACCATATTTGTTTTTTTTCTGGTTGGTATTTACGGTGGTTTCATTCAGGCTGGCGTAGGGTTTATAATTATAGCCATTCTGACACAATACGCAGGATTTAATTTAGTTCGGACTAACTCAATAAAGGTCTTTGTTGTGCTGGTTTACACCCTTGCAGCCCTGGCTGTTTTTCTGATTGAAGACCAGATCAATTGGAAATATGGCTTGACGCTGGCCGCAGGAAATGCAACAGGCGCCTGGGTAGCCAGCCGGTGGTCGGTAAAGTGGGGAGAAAAAATAATAAAACCGGTTTTATTACTGGCCGTAATAGGAATGGCCATTAAACTTTGGTTTGTTTAATAAAAAAAACTTTTTATCACTAAATTCTACTGTCATCCGACTAAAA
>DNTA01000304.1 GCA_003500135.1 Cytophagales bacterium
AATACTATTGGTTTGCAGTATTTGAAGGTGTTGTACGCCTATGAAATAGTATATGCCGCCGAAAAACAGATTTATCAGTAAGTATGACAACACAACTAAAAAATTGAATGAAGTCCAGTTGATAGTGATCAGAAAATGAAATATGCTGAAATGCTCGAAAAAGGAAAGGCCGGTTTTACCTGTATTCAAAGCGCCATTTTGATTGATCAATCGCTCCGGTTGGTTACTGGCATCAGCGCCAAAACCACTGTCTGTGTATTCCTTAATTCTTTTTATGAATTCATTTACATTGAAAGCCATATCGATTATGCTTTATAGAAAGGGAAATGTTGAAGGTATTTTATGAAATATTTACAGCGCTAAGAATGTTCCTGGTGTCTTATGTGTTAAATTACACCAGCAAAAGTAAGTCACTAAAATAATAAATCTATGAGACCAATTGTTCTATTAACCGTTCTCATCATATTTCTGGTATCAGGCCAAAAAGCTTTGGCACAAAAGTATTACAATAAAGAAGAGAGTAAATTAACTCAAAAGAAATGGGTGGTTTTAAAAAAGAAAGGGAAAAGTGAATATTTTGAGACCGGTGAGGAGTTCAGTTTTGATGTCGACAGGCGTTTTATCTATAAAAGGCACAATTTTGATATTATCTCAGGTAAATGGACACTTAACGGCAATCAATTAATTCTCGTGATTGACTCCCATCCTGACATGGATATGAACGACAGAAAGAAAATCCCGCAGGAGTTTAAAGTGATAAAACTCAAAAAAGATGAAATGGTATTGAAATATAAGCTGGATAAAAAGGGAAAAATTGGTTTGATTTAAAAATGACAGGCACTATGCCATAAGGATACCCGCGGCATAGTGTTTTCGTGCCTCATCAAATAGTTATTACAGACAATCCTCATTCATTGAGCCGGGTGAACCGAAATCGCCCGTATTGAATGAAATGGTAGATGCACACCAGTTTGATCCGATTTGAGCATCATTAGCGGTTAAAAAATCGGGATCCAACGAAATGCTGGCACCATCTGCTGATGGAAAACCGGTTGAATAATCAACAACACTTATTACAGAGCCGTCAGTCCCATCGCTTCCGTAAGTATATAAAGCGATTTCAGCTCCGGTATTATTCAAAGAAAGGTCTGATCCGTAGACGTAATCAACCTGATCGTTGGCCGTATTACTTCTTGACAAAACAGCAAACCCACCTGGCTGTATTTCTACACTCGCATTAATAGTGTGTACCGGTGACTGGTCTTTCCAGATGACCAGGTTATTAATATCAATCATTTGATTAGTAGTATTGTACAACTCAATCCATTCACCATCTGTGTCAGATAATGCGGTTGGGTTATACATGATTTCAGAAATTATAATTGATCCATCCATTGGCGGACCGCCATTATCATCTGTAATAAGCACTTCTTCCTGAATCACACTTTCGTCTACTTCAATGGAAATTGAGGTGCTCGAAAGTGGATCAGTAGCATCTACAGTAACTGTGTATTGATGGCCTGCTTCTGCTTCAAGATTACCCGAAATCGTCTTCATATCACTTCCCCCACTGGGCAGATCATAAGTAAGTTCAGCTGTAATGGCTAATGTGCCCGGCATAAAATAACCGGTACGCGTTTCAGTTGAAGAGTAAGTGATGGACTCATTACCTCGGGAAACAATGGTTTGATAGTCGCTAAAAGTTTGTAATACACGATCGCTGTATTGTATGACCAATAAAGCATTGGCAAGTGAACAGGGTACCAAAACCTGCCGATTTTGTCCTGCTGTCAATGTCACCGTTGGGCTTTGCCCCCAAAATTCAGGATTTTCGAAAGCGACGGGAAGTTGGTTGGGTGAGTAAGCAACTACATAGTACTCTCCCGGAGCTAAGGGAACAGGGTTAGGCGCCTCTAATGCTGAGGCAAAAGAAGCCTCTAATGTACCATCAGATTGATATACTTCAACTACAAAATCGTCGGTATTAACCGCAGTTGTTCGCCCTTCCTCAACTGTAATACTAGCGCCCACATCGATGTTTAAATGAGCGCTGGAACTTATTTCAGGTTCCGGTTGAGGTTCGCAGGCAAATAGGATCAGTATTAATAACGAAATGATTAAATGGTTGGCATAGTTTAGTTGTTTGCTCATAGCTATTATTGTTTTTGGTTGGACATAAAGGGGGAAGTGGAAAACACAACACTACCCTCATGAAGATAAATTTAAATATTATCATGTAATAACGCAATCATTCATGCGGCATTTTTTATCGTTATAAATACATGTAGATGAGCAAAAAAACAGGGCATCCCTTGGAGGATGCCCTGTTTCATAAAATTTCTACAAAAGAATTATTTATTCTCCCTGACCCAGGGAATAACCTAATTCACCATCAAATGTATAAAGGTTTTCAGTTTTAATGATATCAAACCCGAGGTCCAAAATCCTTTTTTGCAGGTCCATGATTTGTAAAGGGGTAAGCGTGGCCCCTTGCGTTTCAGGTACAAACCTGCAGCGCCAGTGATCTGTGCAGAAAGTTTCCGGCATACCTTCCGGGTACACTTTTACACCACGGTTCGTGATCATTTTCAGCTTGATACCGTCGCCATTTGACTTTGATAAATGATCTCCAATGGAATTCGGTTTCCTGCCATCTTCGTCCCAATCTATAAATACATCGATACCTACGAGTTCTTTTTTGGCTTTTTTCCTCTCTTTGAGCTTAATGTCTTTTACACCGGCCTCAAATTTCACCGCTCGCAATTTAGAGGGTTGCTTATCCAAGCGAACAATTACTTCTTTTGCAAACTCGCTACACCATACCTTTCGATCGGAATCTTTGCCATAAATATCGCTGGTATGAATACCATCTTCAATGGTTTTTAACCATGCATTTTGAATTTTCTCAGCAACATCTATCTGTCCAATGTGCACAAGCATCATGACGGCAGCATTAATTAACCCGGAAGGATTAGCGATATCTAACCCGGCAATATCCGGCGCTGAACCATGGATAGCTTCAAACATAGCCACTTCAGAACCGATATTGGCAGATCCTCCAAGGCCAACAGAGCCTGTTACTTGTGCTGCAATGTCAGAGATGATATCCCCATAAAGGTTTTCTGTCACTATTACATCCAGTTTATGCGGGCTGTCGGCTATGATGGCAGACCCGATATCAATGATCATATGATTGGTTTCAATTTCCGGGTATTCCTTAGATACCTCATCGAAGATCTTGTGAAAAGTACCGTCGGCCAATTTCATTATGTTGTCCTTGGTCATACACGTCACCTTTTTCCTGCCATAAGCTTTGGCATACTCAAAAGCAAATCGAATGATCTTCTCTGAACCCGGGCGGCTGATCAACTTCAGGGTTTGTACTACTTCGTCCGTTTGTCTGTGTTCAATACCGGCATAAAGATCTTCCTCGTTTTCCCTGATGATCACCATGTCGGTAAGTGGGTGATTGGTTTCAACATATGGAAAAAATGACCGGCAAGGCCTGACATTCGCATAAAGTCCTAAGGTTTTGCGCGTGGTGACATTTAGTGATTTCACACCGCCACCCTGAGGAGTTGTAATAGGAGCTTTTAGAAACACTTTGGTAGACCTGAGTGAATCCCATGCTTCCTGAGGCATTCCTGATGATATTCCCTTTTTATAAACTTTTTCACCAATTTCAATTACTTCTGTTTCGATTTGTGCACCGGCAGCAAATAAAACATCAAGCGTAGCTTGCATGATTTCCGGCCCAATGCCATCTCCATATGCGACTGTAACCTTTCTTTTTGACATTTTTAGTGATTTATTTTACCCTTAATTGATTTTGGCACGAAATTAAGCAAAATATGTTCATTGTGGTACAAGCAGGTATTTTTTTGCCATATCATGAATTTTAAACTTAAAAAGCGTAAAACTTGTTCAACAGGTATCAAAATAAAACCGGTGGCCACTTCTTAAAAAAGCAAAACTAGTTTGAATTAGCGCTATTTCACGAATAAATATTAAGAACTAATTGTGAATCGAATAAATTACGGTTTTCTATACGCAATACGCTTTCAATTACATATTTTTGGTATCGGGTGATTTTTTAAGCCATTGGGACTACAAATATTTTGACGGAACTATCCAAACAAATTTTAAATTGATCCTGGGCATTGTTTTGTGTACAGGAACAGGTATTGCCCAGACTGCCTCAAAGGGTAATGGTGAACTGGGAATCCCCGGAAAACATTCATGACTTTGCAGAAGATCAACACGGCTTGCTTTATGTTTTAAGCGATCAGGCGCTTCATAATCTTTACGGTAATAACCTAAGCGTACTTGCTGACTCTTCGCTAAAAATGGATGCTATGCAAGGAATATTGCCACAATCGAAAGACAAATTATCACTAATACCCTCCGATGGATTTCCACTTCAGTACGACTTGCAGAATGATGAAATCCTTATGCTGGCGAATAATAAGCGACTTTTAGCCATTCCGAGTTATGTGTTGTACTCAGCGAATAAAACAATCTGGCTGGGAAGTCTACAGCAAGGTTTGCTGAGGTTTAAAAATGGTCAGATAAAGAAAATAGTTTTCCCCGATGCTGCATTGAGCAAAAATTTCGGTTCAGTCAGTGGGCTAAACATGGATGCCCAGGGGGCTTTGTGGTTGTTAAGCCAAAATGGTCACATCGCAGTTTTTGACAAGGACATGGGGCTGAAACATTTTTTCCATATACGCGACGCATTTTCAAAGTATGCTACCTTTTGGCCAAGGATATTAAAGCTCAACAGAAATAATATGTCAATTCTGCCAAATAGCTCTAATATCATAAATGTATTAACAGAAGATTATTCGCAGGAACGGCTAAAAATTATGGAAGTGGATAGTCTGGAAGTGTTGGAAATGAAGAACATTACTGATGTAGCCGTCGATGAGGAGCAAGATCTTTGGATTGGATCCCGGGAAAATGGGTTGTGGAAGTAAGAAATGCAAACCCAAAGGATCAATTTTATTCCATTTAACAATACTATTGAACATGAGGCCAATTCTCCTGAAATAACCTCACTTTACAGAGATAAATGTGGTGCAATATGGATTGTTACCGGTGAAAAGGGGACATTCAAGGCTGATCCTAATCAGAAAGATTTCAACAGCCTGAGAACCATCATCACCGTTGATTCTACTTATCTGGTTCAGGGTATTACATTAATGGTAGAGCATCCCAATGGATCGATTTGGATGGGCGCTTCAGGGCAAGGATTGTTCATTTATTATCAGCAAACCTCCAAAGCTGTTCGTTTGGCTACCGATGCAAAGAGACCTAATCAATTAAGTAACTGATGTTACGCACTTTCAAAATTAAGTTTAGGGTGTTAACCTGAGACATAACGGCCATGATTGATGATTAATTATAGGACTATTATACGGATTATTTAATTACTTCCACCGGGCAAACCAGTTGTACGGGCCTGTCCCGGATACTGGGACGCCATATAAGTCAAGATAAGTTGACCAGGTTTTTATCTAGTGAAGATTTTAGCAGCAAGGCATTATGGTCGTTGGCCAAGTCAACGATTCGAGCTATTGAAATGGAAGAGGGCATAATTGTATTTGATAATTCGATGGCAGAAAAGCCCTATGCCGATGAGAATGAATTGATCTGCTGACAGGCCTTTATATAGATCGAGGGGATATGGCCATTCCGGCTTGTTATGATTTGATCAAGAAAGATATTGTCAAAGAGGATGGAAAACGCCTGAGCGCTAAGGGCAAGGATCAGCGGATGCGGGAGTGTGTTACGGGAAATATTGCATTCATTAAAATACTGAAAATGTTGTCTAATAAAAATCTGGGGTATTTTATAATTGCCGGGGTCTGCCTGATGGCCGCACTCATTTTAGTACAGGTCCACTGGGCCCGGCAGGCCTTAAAGGCCAACCAGGAAAACTGGAAACAGCAAGTCAAAGAACAACTTTATCTGTTTGGAAACGACATTCTCATTTCGAAAAATCAAGGCCGCACTCCAAGGGTATTACCAATCTCAAATCAGCATTACCGCATTAAACTGGCCACAAAAGCCTCAGTGGAGGAAATTAAAAAAGCTCTGGGCAAGAACCTTGCACCCTTCACCGATCAGAAATACAATTGGTCATTGATCGATATAGCAGAGGGCTCATTGGTTTTTGTGAACACGTCGCTAAGTCGCGCATTAGCGCTAACGCATCTAAATACTATCCAAAAAGATATTGCTATTACATTTCCCGATCAGAAATGGGCGGTGGCTCAAAGTATGGATACGTGGTGGTTGAGTAGTATCATAGTGGTTTTGTTGGTGGGTTTCTTTGGGATAGCGCTTTATCGCGTTCTAAAAGAAAAACGCCTGAAAGAAGTGAGGGAGGATTTTATCAGCAACATGGCGCATGAGCTAAAAACACCGGTATCCGGAATTCAACTGGCAATGAAAGTTTAGCGCGATCATTCCAGGCCGATGGATGAGGCTACACGAGACCGTTATTATGAAGCGCTGGATAGGGAAAGTCAAAAATTGCGGAAACATATCAATCAGGCGCTTGATTGGTCGTTTACATCAAAAAAGGAGTTCCCCTTGAAATTTGAAGCCTTAGATATGCGTGCGCTACTGAATGAAGCTGTAGATCGCTTTTTAATCAGGACCAAAGGAAAAGGAAAGGTCAAAATGGCTATTCAAAAGATAAACCGACAGGTCAGAGGGGATATATTCCATCGGTTTTTCAGAGCGCCGCAACCGGTTTCAAACGGCCAAAACGGGCACGGTTTAGGTTTGTATTATACCTCAAGGGTCATCGATGCACATCACGGCAGGATAGATGTGGAAACCCAGCCGGAAAAAGGTACCTCAATGAAAATATTTTTGCCCTATGCCTGATGCTTCAGGTTCCGGAAAGCGCCTTTTTTTGGTGGAAAATGACCAAAGCCTCGGCTTTTTATTGTATGACAACCTAAAGTCTGCCGGCTATCTGGTGGATTTGTTTGATGATGGTTTGAAAGCATACACAGCGTTTCGGGACCGGCAGTATGATATCGGGGGTGTTGGATATCATGCTACCCGGACGGAGTAGTATTGAGCCGGCCCGAAAAATAGGGAAAAGCGATTCCGAAATCCCACGCATTTTCCTATCGGCCAAAGATCAGGTGCACCACCGTATTGAAGGGCTTGAAGCCGGGGCCAATGACTACATCACCAAGCCTTTCAGCATCCGTGAGGTGTTACTGCGTTTGGAGGTGCATTTAAGGAGCCAGCCTAAAAAATTGGCGGAAGATGATTTCGCACGCAATAGGTCGTTTTATCTTGAAAAGGACCGCCCCACAATTGGTTTCATCAGGCAATATACAATCGTTCAGCCCGAAAGAATATGCCATTTTGGTTTTGCTGGCTTCTGAAAAAAACAAATTGGTGAAAAAACAGGCCCTTAAGGCAAAAGTTTGGAAGGGCAGCAGTTTTTTTATTGGCCGTAGTTTAGATGTATACATCAGTAAGCTTAGGAAACACCTCTCTGCGGATGAAAATATCAGCCTGATCAACTATCACGGACAAGGGTATATGTTAAAAGACGAATAGGCCCAATTTGAACGGTTATTTTGTGCCTCAAACACAATTACGTCGAAAAGCTCATGAATTTATGCAGGAATGGCTAAATTTGTGGCCGTTTAGCAGAAAGGGCATGGGAATATGACTGTGCTCTTTTAAATATAATTTATGATAGCTTTTTTAAAATTATTGGCCCGGGCCCCGGAATGGTTTTTATACGGCATTGCCGATTTTTTATTCTTCGTATCCTATCGCGTTATACGCTACCGTAAGGAGGTGGTTGTGGACAATTTAAGTAAATCTTTCCCGGAAAAACCGGAGGAAGAGATCAAAAAGCTCACCAAAGCGTTTTACCACAATTTCGCTGATCTAATCATTGAAAACCTGATTTCCATTCACATGACAAAAGAGCGGATATTGAGAAAAGTAGTTTTTGATGAATCTGCTGAAGAAGTAAATGAACTGCTGAAAAGTGGTAAACCTGTGACCTTGATGGCCTCACATCAGGCTAATTGGGAATGGCTTCTTTTGAGGACATCAGCTTATTTTGACTTTCCTGTCGATGTGATTTATCAGCCGCTTGACAACAAAAAGTTTGACAAACTTATATTCGATATCCGGTCAAAATTCGGTGGTTATCCCGTTGCAAAAGGCAATGTGATGCGCGATCTTGTTGCCCGAAAGGATATTCCACGCCTTTTTGTAATAGCAGGCGATCAAACGCCGCACATTAGTGAGAGAAAGCATTGGACAACTTTTTTTGGTCGGCCCACAGCCTGGTTTACCGGTGCACAATTCATTTCAGAAATCACCCAGTATCCGGTTTATCTCATTACGATGAAACGGATAAAAAGAAGTTTGTATCATGGCGCTTTTGTAAAGGTCGCCGAACCACCTTACAAGAAAAATGACCCCGATAATCCGTTGGTTGAGGCATATGCCAGGGCTGTGGAAAATACGCTAAGGGAAACCTCTTCCGACTGGCTCTGGTCGCATAAGCGGTGGAAATACACTCCTGAACAGGCCGAAGCATATGGTAAAAATTAACTTCACTTTTAAATGGTGATCAGGCAGCTCTAACTTTCTTAAACAGGTATTGAGAAAGTCTTTTACGGTTCCGGTCAGATTGTCTGATGTCGAAATTTCCCGGACAAAGCGCTTCCACTCTTTTGTGCCCTCCCTGGGGTTGCGTAACAATATGCATACATGGCGAGGCGCCCGCTAATTGCAATCTGATATATTTCCTTAACCCACCAAAAGATCGATCTCCAAAGAAAGTCTCCAGCTTCCTCAGGTTTTCATCCAACCTGGGCAGAGAGCTTGTCATACTTATTACATTTACCTTGCTTACCTTTAAATTGATATGATGATCCAACCTGAAAAAGGCATGAGCATTTATCTGTAGATCATGTAACCGGATGTCGTTATCTTCGATATAGCGCTGCAATATTTGGTACAGCCCATCAGAATTATCGGTAAGCAGTTTGATTTGAAAATGAAATCCAGCAGGTAACGAAACCGGTAGGGCTACATTGGCCGACATCTGATCAAAATAAAAATTTCCATTTCCTTTTCTTATGCTTAAAATCGTGGATCGTGCTTGAGATTAATTTTCTGAATACCCATTTCTAAGCAGGCGCCCAGATCACGGTGCTCTTTGATTTAGAGCGCTCTTTTTCTCCAAAGGTGACGAAGTTTAAAACCGACTGGAGTAATGGATACCTTGTGAACGATTTGATATCCGGAGCGATAAACGGCGGTTTCACGTCCGTTTCTTAGCTCAAAATCCAGACGGTTTCCAAAACCGTAAATGGGTGGTAATTGATTTCGCAATACTTCTTTTTCCATGGCTTTTACATTATGGTTTATCAAAAAGCCATTAACCCGAATTTTGCAATTGAAAATTTTCGGGTTTTAAACTAAATTTTCTATTGCAAAATGACGAAAAC
>DNTA01000152.1 GCA_003500135.1 Cytophagales bacterium
TTAATAATAGACTTTATATAAATATATTTGGAGGCCTCTCGTTTACTCAAAGGTGCAAGGCGGCTTTTTTCTATTTGAACAAAGCTGCGCACCTCGTTGGGTTCAAATTTCGAATATTGCCTTAAGGCCCATCCAATTGCTTTGTTTATAAAAAATTCCTGTGAGCCTAACAGTTTACGAATGTTATCGAATAAAAGGCTTGCATTCGTTTCATTTTTGTACTTCAACTGGAAAAGTAAGGCACACCTTTGAAGCCATATATTTCCGGAGGCTATCCATTCCTTGGATTTCCCCGGGGCTTCTTTTGGATATTTCTTAAAATATGCCCCCATTAAAGTGGAAGCAATTAAATCGACAGTATCCCACCATGGTTTGTCCACTACCATCCTTTCCATCATATCCAAACATTCCGCTTCCAGTTTATTCAGATATTTCTGTGCAAGATCAAGTGCGAAATACTGAAACTCACGTTCCGGTTGTGCCCATAAAAACAGGCAATGCTCGAATAACTGATTATAATGAGGTCTGGTTTCTTTACCCAGGAATGGCCTTGAAATAGCCCGGCGTTCCGGCGATGGAATACCCAGAAATGGAAATTTATTTTTCATATACCTCTCCATCTCAGCCGCCTTTTCAGGGTTGGCATTGCTTCTGAAAGTTTTTTCCAAATGATCGAGATACTCATTCATTTGATTTGGCTTTGGTTACAACACTGACCAAAATTACCGCAATAAAAGCAAAAACAAAAGATACCAGCCTTACTGATAAAATTTCATCAATTGGCAGGTTGCTCCATATGATTGTAGTGAGAGTGCCAGTGATCATACCGGCCCAAACACCTTGAGGTGTTGAACCTTTCCACCACAACATCATCAATAAAGCCGGCCCGAATGAAGCCCCAAGCCCTGCCCAGGCATAAGAAACCATTTTGAAGATCAGCTCTTGTGAGGTAATGGCTATGAAGAAACCAAATACACCTACGGCAATTGTGATCAACCTGCTAAGTAATAAGAGTTGCTTTTCCGACACATCGCGCCCCAGGGTTTTATGGTAGATGTCTTCAATTACCGATGAGGTGATGACCAGAAGTTGTGAATCGGCTGTGGACATCATGGCAGCCACTGCAGCCGACACAAAAATACCGGCCAGCCATGCCGGTAAAAGGTCATTGGCCAACTGTGGCATCACGAATTCTGCATCGGCGAACTGCCCGGGGCCATAATACGCCAGGCCTACCAGACCGATAACGAATGCACCGGCAAAAGCGGGAATTGCCCAGGCGATGGCAATACGCCTGCTGATTTTTATTTTTTTGCTATCCTGTATCGACATGAAGCGTGTGAGGAGATGGGGCTGGCCCATATATCCAAATGCCCAACTCAAACCACTAACTGCTATGGCCACGCCAACCCAACCCTTTTTTCCACCTGTCGGACTCATAAAATTACTGCCTACCTCATTCATTGCCGCACCAATCCTTTTGTGTTCAATACCCAGCTCATATAAGCCGGCCACAGGAAGAACAACCAATGCACCGATCATGATAATACCCTGGATCAAATCGGTCCAAGCTACGGCAAAAAAACCGCCTGCCATGGTATACAGCACGATAACTACAGCGCCCAGCACGATACCCCACTGTTGATCGATACCAAAAGTAACATTGAGTACTTTGCCGGCGCCGTTGAATTGTGCGCTTAGATAAAAAGTAAAAAAGAAGATAATGATCAGTGTCGCGGTAATTCTGATGCGCTTTTGATACCTGCCCAGCTTTTGTGCAAAAAAATCCGGTAACGTGATAGCATTGTATTGTTCAGTTTCTTCACGAAGCTTTTGTGCTATAACGAACCAATACAAAATTATTCCCAAAACACAACCTAAAGCAGTCCAGGATTCGAGCATCCCTACAGCATAGGCTATACCCGGCAAACCCAGAAGCAGCCATGCCGATTCACCGGAGGCGCGTTCAGAAAATGCCACCACCCAGGGGTTTAACTTTCGACCGGCAATAAAAAAATCTTGATGGGATTTATTGGCTTTATAGCTGAGAAACCCAACCACTAAAATGGTGAGCAAATATAAAACAAAGCCTATCAGGGTGTAATCCATATTTATCTGGTTAAATAGTGAAAACTACACTTTTCGAACTTTTTCCACAAGTTTCTTAATGTGGAACAAAACTATTTCAGGCTTGTAGCCCGGCAAAATTGCGTAGAAAATGATCTGAATACGTTTTTGAGAGAGGTATGCTTTTCGTTACGGGGTGTTCCATGATCAATACCAGGCCATCACGCTCTTTGCGGATTTGTTGTACTTTATCAGAATTGATTATGAAAGAACGGTGACAACGCAAAAATGAAGCGGGTTCCATGGTATCCTCAAGCCGTTTCAAAGTAGATCGAAGCAAATATGTTTTTAATTTTTGGTTTTCAAGATAGTTGATGGTAACATAATTGTCAGCCGCTTCCAGATAATACACATCGTCCCGCTTAATTGATAATTTTAATACACCGCGTTCATCATAAAAGGGCATCATTTTAATTGCTATTTCCTGTGCATCACCTTTTTCCATAAGCGCCTCGAGTTTTTCCCGTTTGTCTTTTAAGGAAAAATACAACCACAACACGGCATAGGGCAACAAAATGATCAGTGCAGTATTTTGGATCGCGACGATTAGCGCTTCCCAAAAAACCCTGGGGTCATTTAGAACCAACTTTTCTATTAATGCATAAACCAATGCCATACAGAGGATCTCCATTCCAATCCAGATCGCATAATGCCCGTATCTTAAAACAGTGTTTTTTGATACCTGATACATGATGATCCGGCTGTTGACCACCACCAATACTCCGGCTAAAATCACGAAGCTGGAGTACATCAATAGTTCAGTACGCGAAACGTCGAACCATGTGTCAACACCAAAAGGCGCATAAATATTGATAAAAAGCAATGCAAATGCTGCCGTAAATATGACCGTCTTGAAAATATTGCCCTTATCGGTCAGATAATGTGGTATGGGATGTTCCCAGATTTCCATTTTTTCGATTGGCTTCGGATCAACTTCAAATATTCAACTTTTCTGGCTTTTTACATCATATGGGGCGAAAAACTTCTTCAGATTTTTACCCCTGAATACCTGAATTCACCACTATATAGCTTGCTTTATCCCATATATATGTCGCCTGACCCTTTTAATTGCCTGAGAACTCTGCACCCATTTAATTTGATTTCAAATAAGAACCAGGCATAATATGGATTACATACCCTTGTATCATTATTTACACAAGCGATTTTCACTTAATCAGGAGTTTGTAGAGTTGGATGAGGTGGGTTTGTCGATCCGGAACTTCAATTTTTCATCTGACCCCGATATTTTGGATCGTGAAAACCATTATGATTTTGAAGAAAGTCATCCACTTTATGCAATTTCGGATGCTAAAATTTCTGAAAACAATGAATTCCGATACAGTTTGGTTATGCCACAGCACGCCAAACCAACATTTGATAAGGTGATCCTGTTGTTACATGGTTTGAATGAAAGAAAGTGGGAAAAATACCTGCCCTGGGCAGCTTCCATGGTTCATCAAACCGGATTGCCGGTTGTAATGTTCCCGATTTCCTTTCATATGGACCGGGCGCCGGAAAAGTGGAATGACCCAAGAAGCATCTACCCCCTGCTTAAACAAAAGGCCCGTGAAGAACAGTTTAGATTTGATACCTCTACCTCAATCGCCAACTACGCGCTGAGTGAACGATTGATACAGTCACCCGGGCGTTTTTTCACGTCAGGGTATCAATCTATTAACGATGTGCACCATCTTATCGCATCTATTCAGGAGGGGATTCACCCGAATTTTGAAAAGGGCACATTGGTCAACATATTTGCATACTCCATAGGGGCCTTTTTAACTGAAATTTTGATGATCGCCAATCCGGAAGGATTGTTGGATCAGTCAAGATTTGTCTTCTTTTGCGGTGGCGCCCTGTTTTCGGGTATAAATCCTACTTCAAAGTACATATTGAATAAAACGGCCTTTGACCGCATACAGGAATACTACCTTCACGAGCTTGAAACCAAAGAAGTTCAAAAGGGCATTTATGGTGACATATTGTCTGAACACCCGTTTGGAGAGGCTTTTCGTGCTATGATGTGCCCTCACAAATTCACCGCTAAACGTGAAAAAGTCTTTGATTTTTACAGTAAAAATATAAAAGCCATTACTTTGAAAAAAGATGAAGTAGTTCCTTCCAAAGAGGTATACCAGACTTTTGCGCACAGCTTTTTAAAACACAGGAAACAGGTGGAGGAGCTCGATTTTGATTACCCATATAGCCATGAGCTTCCGTTCGATGCCAAGTTGACCAATTACGAAGAGCGCATTAACCGGCATTATGCCGATTTCATGAATCGTTCAGCAACATTTTTAGCTTAATTAAGCCTTTCTTCATTATTGGGGTTTCCTTTAATTTTAAGTTCCATGTTTTTTTGATGTTGTTTTTATCTATATTCAATAATATTCAACATCAACAATGATGTTTATTTTTGAAAACCCCACGGGTAGCGCCTATTGCGATGACCAGTATTTTCTGTTGTATTTATCCTATAATGGGTTAATTAACAACAAAATAGAAGAGGGCATTGAAGTTATGAAAAAATCAATGGATTACTGTTACGGTAAAAAAGTATTAGGTGTAATAAGTGATTTAAGAGCGATTCACGGTAATTTCAGTAAAGCATTGGAGTTTGTTGAATACCAGTACATTCCTCGGCTCATAAAATATGGAATGAAATGGGTTGTGCATATTGCCCCCCGCGACCTTCTTGTTCAGCATTTAACTGAAAAAATCCATGAGATGAACCAAAGTATTGAATTTAAACTATTTGAGACCTTCGACGTTGCCGACCAATGGATCAAGGAAAAAGATCGTAAATACAAATAACCTGATAAAACGGATTTATCACCTCTTCTCAATAATATTTCTTTTATTGAGTTATTATAATTCAAAAAATTCAGTATGTAAGGGATATAATGGATTTGAATTTCGCCATTGTTTTGTTCTTGATATCCGCTGCTATTATCGCAGTAGCAGGAACCATGCTTGCCAAGGTGGCTGATCAGCTTGCCGATCTCACGGGCATGGGTGAAGCCCTTTTTGGGGCAATATTTCTAGGAAGCGCCACGTCTCTTCCCGGAATAATTACCTCGGTGGTAGCTGCTGCTGATGGTCATGCTGAACTTGCCATCAGCAATGCAATAGGTGGAATAGCCGCCCAAACATTTTTTCTGTCCATTGCAGACCTGTCCTATCCAAGAGCCAATCTGGAACATGCCGCTGCCTCATTTCCCAACCTGATGCAGGGAGTATTATTAGTTGCTCTCCTTTCCTTTGTTTTGCTAGGTATGTCAACCCCGCCCGTAACCATATTTGCTGTAAACCCCGTTTCTATTCTAATGTTGATCGTATATGTGGCAGGTTCACGAAAGATCTCGAATGCACGATTACGCCCTATGTGGAGGCCCCGCCATACTACTCATACCGTCAAGGATGAACCCAATCCCAATTATCTAAAAAAATTGAGTTTATCCAATGTGGCCATTCGTTTTATAATATTAGTTGTCGCCGTCGGGGCAGCCGGTTTCGCCGTGGCAAAATCAGGCATTGCTATTGTAGCTCAAACTGCCTTGTCAGAAAGTTTTGTTGGGGCAATTTTTACTGCTGTGGCTACTTCATTACCCGAACTCATTGTAAGTATTGCTTTGGTAAGACAAAGGGCCTTAACACTGGCTGTGGGCAACATCATTGGCGGCAATTCTTTTGATGTCCTGTTTATTGCCTTTGCCGATGTGGCTTATCGCGATGGAAGTATTTTACATGCCATTAGCAGCGATCAGGTTTTAATCATTGCTTTAACATTACTTATGACAAGCACCTTAATTCTCGGTTTGCTTATTCGAGAAAAGAAAGGGATTGGAAAGATCGGATGGGAAAGTTTTATAGTAATATTGCTCTATCTCGCCGGTAATGTGACTTTATACTTTATGGGCGGATAGCCATTATTTTTCGTGAACAAAATTCGTGACCCCAATTGTTTCGAGCCATATCCATACAATAAAAACTATATAAAGCCCCAGCAATATCCAGCCTTCCCAAGAGAATAAAGTCAGGCGAGTTCGTAAAAATGTAAATAATACTATGGTAGCTACCGTTAGGAAAAACATCATGGGAATAGCTACTGAAAAATCGACGTTAGCAGTTCCGGCAATCATAATTCCGGCCGGAATGGCCACCAGAAGATCAAAAACATTGCTGCCTAAAACATTACCAATACTTACCATTCCGTTCTTTCTTGTGGCAACTTTAATGCTTACCACCGCATCGGGCACACTGGTGGCGGCGGCAACCACAGTGACACCCCAAATAAAGCTGGGGGTATTGAAATATTCGCCAAAGAAAATAGCGCTGCGCACAAGGCCCTCTACACTACCTAAAATAAGCAACAGGCTCAACAACAACTTCAGCCACTCTTTGCCCGGTTTAATATCCGGTTTTTCGCGTTTCTCATTTTCGCGATATTCGCTGGTATCCTGTTGTTGCAAAAAAAGATATAAAACATAAAGCCCAAGAGGTATTAGGGCTATATTTCTGGTCATATTCCCTTTCAGTTCACCACCATCTACGGGATGGTAAATTACCGCAAGGGAAAAAGCCAATAGTAATACCGCGACCGAAGTAATATAAAACTGAGCGTCTTTATATACCAGCGCCCTATCGGTTTTTAGCTTTCCGGCAAGTATCACGCTTATTCCCGGAATAACCAAAATATTAAAAATAGCAGAACCCACAATTGCGGAAACCCCAAGATCAAATTCACCATGTATCAATGTTGAAAGCACCGTGGTAGATAGCTCGGGGAAACTTGATCCTACAGCGGTTATAATGCTCCCCTGCACCAAGGGAGGCAATTGATAATATTTGGCAAGGGCTTCGGATGAAGATTCCAGTAAGTCGCCTCCTTTCCAAACGATCAAAGATGCCGCAAGGGTTATGAAAATATAAAGTATCAGCTCCATGTACTATAAATTACCTAAGGCATAAACTATTTGAAAAATAAGCAACCCAAGGCTAAGAAAAAAACCAATTACCGGAACAGCTCTAGGGTAAACCCGAATACCTTTCGGATGTGCCTCTCTTTTTTTAAGCCTCCACAAAGCCAGGTTTATCATAATAAATACGGATATCAAAATATAATTTGTTGCCTTCGCAAGCGATTCAAGATTAAATAGCAGGGCGAGCGCTAAAATAACTACAATAGAAATTATAGTGGGCCCAATTGGGGCCTTGGTTTTTGGATTGACACGCCCGAAAAGATGAGGCGCCATTTCTTTCTCCGCCATTCCGTACAAAACCCTGGCAATCATTACTATTTATACCAATACCCCGTTAATTATGGCTACCAGGCTTATAGCGCTAATGATTTTGGGGTAATTCTCACCTTTTTCAGCCAAAATATCGGCAAGAGGAGCTTCACTTTTATCCAAAGCTTCGGGTGAAAGCCCTAAACTTGCAATGGTGGATACCAGTAGGTACAAAAATGCGGGAATGACGAGTGAAATAATGATAGCTCGCGGCTTATCCCTATTGGGCCGCTTGGCTTCTTCGGCAATATTAAAACCCGGAACAAGCTCAGGCCACCGTTCGGAAAATGCGGCCAGGATTGCTGCAAAAAGAAAGGCAAGTGGCGCCAGCATCCCGCCCTCTCCACCTACTTTTCCAAGCAACTCATAAATGCCCAACCCCAGTATAGTACCAACACCATAAAATACAAGTTGAGGCAGTGAAAGACTCCTTTTAAGTGAAGTGTTGTTTTTTTGATTTTTCCGCTTATTCATAACAAAACCATGTTGGGCATTATATAACATAGAAATGTACCTTAAATATGCAAAGCCCATCCTTTGACTTATTAAGCTATTCCATTCGATTAAAAACAATAATTTATCATCTTCCTTTATAGGTTAAAGTACTGAACATGGCTCCAATTGAACGCCCCGGATTTTTTAAATTTTTGATCAATAAGATCCATAAAGTGGCAGCCTATCATTATGCTGATGGCGCTTATTTTATTGTTACCCCTTCTTGTGAAAAGATTTTAGGCTATACACAGGACAAACTTATCGGTAAATCGCCATATGATTTTAGGCATCCGGATGATATTGAGTACATATGAAAAAAATTTCATGAACCTATTCTGAAAGGCAAAGAAGTAAAAAATGCTTCTTATTATCGGTTTTTATGTAAAGATAAAAATTATCTATGGATGCAATCGACCACTACATCCATAACCAATAAGAAAGGTGAAGTAGAACATATCATATCAAGCTCTCAGGACATTACAGATGTGATGACCCTTCAAGAAGAATTGAAGAAAAATGAAGCGCTTTTTTCTGATGCCGCACGTTTGGCGAATTAAGGCGCCTGTGAACTTGACATAAAGACTAATATGACGCACTGGACAAAAAATATTTCAAGATATATGGAGTGGACTATGACTATGATACGAGTTATGAAAAAGCTTTAAAAAATATTGAACCTGATTCAAGGCAGCTATTAGTGGAAAATATCAATAACATCATTGAAAATGGGGGCGCTTATGATTTAATTCTTAAACTTATATCTGGTGATAAAAAATTAAAATGGGTAAGGGCCATTGGCCAGTCCAATAAAGATGGTCAGGGTAAGACACAACGCATATATGGGGTATTGCAGGACATTACCGAAGAACAGGAGACAAAGAAGACCCTTTCCCGGATCAACCAGCAAATGAAGCTTTGAAATAAGCAGCTTCAGGATTTTGCAAATATCATCATAACTTGAGGGGCCCTACCAATAACCTCAACGTACTAATTGAATATTTGCCCGATGCAAATACGGAAAGGGAAAGAAATGAGTTTTTTAACCTTGTTCAGGAAGTTTCAGGCAGCATTCATCGTATTCTTGAAGACATGATCCGGTTTGTAACCATCAAAGCCGAAACTAAAGTGGCTATTGAAACGGTTCATTTCAGTACAGTTTTTGAAAATGTGATGCAAAACCTACACAGTGGTATTCTGGAAAGTAAGGCAAAAATAGATACCGATTTCAGCCATCTTTCTAAGATCGACTATATCAAAATATACCTTGGGTTTATTCTTTACAACCTGGTTAGTAATGCCCTTAAATATAGCCATCCTTCAAGGCCACCACATATCATGATCAGGGCCTATAAAAAAGGTGAAATAGAAGTACTTGAAGTTTCTGACAATGGGTTAGGCATCGACCAGAAAAAACACGGTTCAAAAATGTTTAAGTTGCACAGGGCCTTTCATAAAGAAAAGAAAGGCAAAGGCTTTGGGTTATTTATGACCCATGATCAGGTGATCGTCCTGGGTGGGCGAATTGAAGTAGAGCGTGAAGTTGACCAAGGCACGACATTCAGGGTACTGTTCAATGAACCCGAAACCATAAACCCCTGAAAATTACTTAATGATTTAACCACATCACATCGCTGACCAGGCATATTCCTCCGGCTTTCTTCAAAAAATTCCTCAGGGGCTCCTTAAATTTCTCAAAATCCTCCTCCGGGCATGCTACAATTAGCATTCGATTTTGAAAGGCATCGGTAAGCCCATCTCCATCACGATCTCCTCGTCCGCCCCGGCCCCTAACTCCGGTTATTACAGAATAATCGGTTATTTGGTGCTCTTTAAGGATTTTCTCAACTTTTTTAGACTCTATAGCGCCTGCTATTATTTCTATTTTTTTTAATGGCTTCATAATTATGTCTATGTTGTTTATTGATCAGGTAATGCGCTCAATCATTGTTAACATTTACAATCACATCTTATCTATCCATAAGATTACCTGATAGTATAGTGGTATTCCCACTATTATATTAAACGGAAATGTCACGGCGAGTGATAATGGGACATAAAGCCCTGGATTAGCCTCTGGCACGCTCATTCTCATTGCTGCCGGTACCGCTATGTAAGAGGCGCTGGCCACCAAAATCGTTAGTAGCAAGGCATTTCCCGGCTCTAGTTGCAACAAAAGGCTAAGGCCTATTCCCAATACCGCATTAAATAATGGCATTAAAACACCAAAGCCCAGAAGATATAAACCTGCATTTCTAAGTGAACGCATCCTTTTCCCTGTAAGCAGCCCCATATCCAGCAGGAACAGAGTGAGCATTCCTTTGAATATGTAGTCGGTGAAAGGCTTCATATTCACAACCTCTTTTTCACCAACCAGCATTCCTATGATAAGGCTACCCAACAGCAATACAACCGAACCATTGGTAAGTGCCTCTTTTATGATTCCGCCATAGGAAGTCTCGCCATAATCTTTCGTAAATTTCCTGATCAGGAATACACCAACAATGATTGCCGGAGATTCCATAAGGGCCATGGCGGCAACCATGTGCCCACCGTATGCCACTTCAAGATCCTGTAAAAAACTGCTGGCTGTGATAAATGTAACGGCACTAATAGAACCATATGTAGCAGCTATTGCGCCCGCATCATAAATTGACACCTTTTTTCTAAGCACAATGAATGCATAAAGTGGTGTAATAAATGACATTGCCACGGCAGTAAGAAGTGTGAATATCATTTTTGGGCCCACCGCACTATGGGCCAATTCCGCTCCTCCTTTAAAGCCAATTGCCAAAAGCAAGTATACTGAAAGAAGTTTCGGGATCGGTTGTGGAATGTCTAAATCTGACTTGATAAGCACAGCCAGAATCCCTAAGAAGAAAAAAAGTATCGGTGGATTAAGTAAATTACCGAATATTTCGTTCATATTGTGTAGCTTAGTAATTGCTTGTAAATATAATAGAATTACTTTTAAATATAAGAGCCGTATGCTTGATCAAAAAAAATGGGGCGTATTCTTAGACGGTAGTCTTTCTGATCATTTTATGTTACAGAACTGCATGGTAATGGCTGAAAAGTTTCAGCCAACGGATATATATATTTTCAAACATTTTGAAAAACCCAACATACCAAAACTTATTTACGAACATATACCTGACTTGCATGAGCCGGAGAAAAATTATTTGAAAAGTCAGTTAATGCGCGAGCTTATAAATTATGATTTTGGCAAACCCCGTGTACATGTAAAAATATTAGAAGGCAGCCAGCTTTCGTCAATTTTAAATTTTGCCAACAAAACACAGCTTGACCTTCTTCTTGCTACGGTTAAGAAAAACATGCCGCTTCAGGGGGAAATAGCTTCCAAAATTGCCCGTAAGGGCCCCTGCAGCATGATGATTTTGCCCGATCGTCAAATTGATTCGTTCGGACATATTTTCTCACCGGTGGATTTCTCATCATACACCGATTTGTGCGTTAAAGCTTCCAAATCACTTTATCAAAATATGGACGGTCGTACTATTACTTTTCACCACAGTTATTACAATGCCGATAAATATTTGAATTCTGTATACGAAACCCCCTTAGAGGTGCATGATGCCGTGAACAAAAAATCCCTGATCGACCAAAAATTGTATGATTACTATTACTTTAAGCTGCATCATTTGGTTGCCGGAGATACACCGGATGAATTAAGACACGAAAAATTAAGCTTGCGGGCGCTTGGGCCTCAGGAAACACTTGGACATTCGATCATCAGTGAAATTGAGGTAGCCAACCCTGATATTATTGTATTGGGTGCCCGGGGGCAAAGCAAATCAGTAGCCGTTTTGTTGGGAGGTACTACCGAATCGGTATTAAGCCTTTATCATGATGTGCCTATCCTGATCATGCGTCAACCAGGCGATAATAAAGGCATCATCAGATCGCTATTGCGCAAAACCCAATGATGCCCAATCTTATTTAATCTCTATAATTTCAAAATTCCTTGGATCAAAATAATCGTCCAGACCGTAGTTGGTATTTATTATGATACATCCTAAAAGGACGAGCTTACTCACATTGAATTCACTTTTTTGCTTTTCAATATTTTCATGAATCCTCCGGTCAATTACTTGATAGGCTGCTTCTGTAATCGCCATAACCGGATCTGCCGCGTTGATGATCTCCTTTCTTTTTGACTGAAGCATAGCCTCCAGCATATTGAGTTGATAATCCGTTTCATCAATTTTTAATTCGTATCCAGGATCCTGAAACTTCTTCAGTACAGTGATCAAAGCGCCACATGAATGCCCCTGTTTTTCCATACGAGGACGACTTACTTCACCTAAAACGCCTTCCAGGGTTATCCCAACGTGTGGCCCATATAAAATAAAGGCTGTTCCATTGTCGGGAACGTGATGCGCAAAAGCGCCCATTCCGGTGGTTCCGGTAAACGGAAAGCCACCTAAACCTCCCATGTTAAACGGACCAAATAATATACTGAAAAGAGAGGTTGAACTGATATTGAGGTCATCTGAACAAACTGAGGTTGCCATAAGAACTTTTGAAATATCAATATCATAATCGTTCTTCATCAGGCCCAGGTAGTGAATGGAGGTATCCTTGGCATCCATTGCTTTTGGAAAGTGATTTTTTACAACTATATCAAATTTTCGCTGAAGCATATATTAAGTTTTGTTGGTGTAAATGATTTATTTGATTGCTATTTATTTGAATTCGGCCCGGTGATTCAGGCAACATTCGAGTCCTTTTTCCCCTCGTTTTCTTGTTTGCTGCCATTCAGGCTATCCCTCAACAATTTTGCATGATGCTGAGATTCCTCATTGTTTGAAAACCCTTCCAGCTTGAGGTCTATATCGCGATACTTGGTACTGCGCTTAAAATCTTCGATTATTTCCCATATATCTTCATCCATATGCACATTTTTAGAAGCATCAATTACTACTTTGGCGCCGTTCGGAATTTGTTTGAAAGCTTTCATAATGGCAGCCTTATTAATAAATGTAACATCTTCTGACAGGGCAATATTTACCTCATCTCCTTTATGGTATTTATATTTGTCAAAGAAATATGGTGTCTTGTAGTTATCGTACAAGATATTCATGATAGCCACAATCAGCCCCATGCCTATTCCGTAAAGTAAATCGGTAAACATGATTCCCAATACGGTAACTAAGAATGGAACGAATTGGATCCACCCCTTTTGGTACATGTCAATAAACAGTTTTGGTTTGGCCAGTTTATAGCCTACCAAAAATAGTATCGCTGCCAAACTGGCCAGCGGGATCATATTGAGTACATGCGGAATAGCAACTACGCACGATAGCATTAGAATACCGTGAGCGATTGCTGAAGTTTTTGTCCGTCCGCCCGATTGTATATTGGCAGAACTTCTGACGATAACCTGAGTCACAGGTAATCCACCTATCAACCCTGACAACATATTCCCTATACCCTGTGCTTTTAGTTCGCGGTTGGTTGGGGTCACCCGTTTATAGGGATCCAGTTTGTCAATGGCCTCTACACTCAATAGTGTTTCCAGACTGGCCACTACTGCCATTGTAATTGCCACAGTGTAGATTTGCGGGTTACCAAATTGACTGAAATCCGGAAATGTAAAATTCCCGATAAACCCGGTGAAATTAGAAAAAGTAGGCAACTGCACCAGATGCTCTTTTGAAATAGTAAAAGTTGGGAAATTCTGAAAAAACATATTGAGCAAAACACCAAGCGCCACAACTACAAGCGGGCCCTGTACCAATTGGAATAGACGTATCCTTTTCATAAAAGGCTGTTCCCATAAAATGAGTATCAATAATGATAGCGATGTAACAACCAATGCTCCGGGACTAATAAAATCGAGCATGTAGTATAACTCAGAAAATGTATTATGACCGTCTGGTTGTTGAAATGCCAGGCTTCCTTCAGGATCCGCATCATACCCAAAAGCATGTGGGATTTGTTTCAAAATAATGATCAATCCAATGCCTGTAAGCATACCTTTAATAACCGATGAGGGAAAATAATAGCCAATAATCCCTGCACGCAAGAAACCGAGCAACAGTTGAATAGCACCGGCAACAACCACTGCCAGTAAAAACGATTCAAAAGCACCCAGATCTTCAATAGCCGCCAGTACAATCACGGCCAGTCCTGCGGCCGGCCCACTTACTCCAAGAGGAGATCCGCTCAGACTTCCAACTACAATTCCACCGACTATTCCGGCAATAATCCCTGAAAACAACGGCGCCCCGGAAGCCAGTGCAATTCCCAGGCAGAGTGGAACTGCCACCAGAAATACGATAATTGATGCCGGCAGGTCGTGCTTGAGATTATTTTTAAAATTATTCATATTGATAAAATTCTTTTTATTGAAAAGTTGCTATTGCAACGTTATTATTAAAATTTAAGAAGATTTTTTTGAAATATTAAATAAAATTCCGCGGGGGTGGCGTTCTCAAAATTAAGAATGCTTCGTGTAGTCGAAGGAATTGGACATAATGTGCACAAATAGCCTGTTCACTTATGGCTTGCCTGGTTTCTGCATAACCAGTAAACAATTGGTTCTCTTTTTTATCAGGTTCCTCCTCCTTATCAGTAGAGTCTTGTATTTCACTATCGCAGGCCATAATCATTGGCATAGAAGTTTCTGAGTTGATATCAGCAATAACTCCATGCGCAACTTCACTCACAAAAACCAGGCATAGAATTGCCGTTAGCGCAAATGAAATACGCCGACAATAGCTCATGAGAGCATGCGCCTGAAACCTAATCACCATTTTTCTCAGTTTAGGGTTTTGTGATTACATACAAAAATGCAAGAAGATTTTAAGAAATGATAGCTTTTTATGAAAAAAGGGAGCCGAAGCTCCCTTTTAATAAAATTTTATTGTACCGAAAAGGTTTCGTCAGGTATATCTTTATTGATTTCAATGGCCTCTATTTCAGCGCTTAACTTGCCTGGGCCCATGGGTACGACCAGTGTATGTGGATAAGCCACTCCTTCCACTTCCTGGTAGTTTTTGAAATCAGTGTTCTGGGTCATGCTACCCTGTGGGGTCTGAAGTGTAACAGAATTCCTGATTTTCAGCCCACTATCTACTGCATAATAATTTGTTACCTTTTGCCCATTGGGTTTGGTGATTTCAACCGCGTATGCATTTTGGCCGTCAATGCTCTCCATACCAATCAGTTCTGTTTCAAGGTTTTCGTCCAGCACAAACAACTCAGGAAATGTAAGTGCGTCGTAATAAAATCCCTGTTTCATTTCCTCACTCAATGGTATCGTATTGCCTTGTTGTTTCATTATCACTTCTTCTCCGTTCACCATTTGAACCATCAATGGATTTCCGGCCATACTTATGGTCATCATGCTTTTTCCGGGCACTTTTTTAATGCTTTTTATTTGTATTTGCATGCCATTGGCGGAGGCGCTGTAAGTGATTGATAGAGTTTCGGTGTCTTCCAGTTTTTCGCGACCCCCCAGGGCCTCGATGTAGTCATTTAAAACTTTGGTAGCAGTCAGTCCTTCCGGAAGCGCCATTTTAGAAGGATCAACCTCATTTCCATAGATATCGTAATACGTTAGCGGACCAAATTTTTTCAGCCCTTCTGCAACATCACTTCCCTTGCCCACTACCACTACATAGGCATTCTCAGGTTTAATATATTTTTTTGCGGTTTCGCGAATATCCTCGATGGTCAAAGCATCTACCTTTTTGAGATAGTCATTGTAATAGTTGTCAGGTAGGTTGTAACGTGCTGTATTTATGGCAAACCTGGCTATGGTTTGAGGATTTTCCATTGAACGAGCGAAACTACCCATTATACTTGCTTTTGCTGCCATCAATTCAGATTCAGTTACATCTTCTTCAATTATACGACGCATTTCGTAGAGAAACTCATGTACTGAACTATCCGTAACCTCATTGCGCACACTCGCACTGGCAGTAAAAATACCCACGATCTGATCAGCACGGAATGACGAACGGGCGCCGTAAGTAAAGGCTTTATCCTCCCGCAAATTTTGCATTAACCGGGCAGAAAAACTCCCGCCAAAAATCTGATTTAATACATTAACCTTAATTGCATCAGGATCACCTTGTTTTAAATTTACCGGGTATGAAATGCGGATTTCCGATTGCACAGAGCTTGATCGATCATGCAGCGCGACCTTAGTTTGCTCTGGGGCGGCAGGTGTAGAAAAATTCTCCAAATCCACTTCTTTAGGCTCCCAGGTTTCAAAATATTTCTTCGCTAGTTTTTTGGCATCCTTTACCTTAATATCGCCTACTATTGCCAGATAACTGATCCCTGGCGAAAAATACTTCTTGTAATATTCGCGGCAGTCTTCCACCGAAATATTATTTACTGTTTCTTCAGTAACCTGCTCACCATATGGATGGTCTTTTCCATATACTACAGCCTGCCTTACATTGGATGCAATGCTGGAAGGATCATCCTTTTCGCTTGCCAAAGCTGATAGGGTTTGTTTTTTCACCTTTTCAAATTCTTCCTCAGGAAAAACCGGATTGTATAGCACATCTGCCATAATTTCCAGTAGTTTATCCTGATGTTTGGTAAGCGATGCCGCATACATTCCAAAAGAATTGGTGTTCAGGGTTGCCCCGATAAAATCGACTTCCTGGTCAATTTCAGATTTTGTGCGGGTTGATGTTCCTGAACGCAGCAATTGACCCGCCATTTGAACATACCCTGCCTTGTCTCCTTCTTTTACCGCCTCAATATCCAAAACCAGGTTAAAGGCAATTCTGGGTAGCTTATCGTTTTCTACTACGAATACTTTGAGGCCGTTTTTAAGCTCAAAAGTTTCAGCTTCTTCAAGCTTGATCTCTGGAGCCGGGCCGGCCTCAGGCGCCTTGGTTCGGTCTACCTGTGCCTGCACACCGAAAGCCACACTTGAAATAAATAGGATTGTTATGATATATTTTTTCATGTCTTATAGATTTTTATTGAGAAGATTTGGGCAACCAGTGCAAAACCACCCGGTTTTCAGGCGCCAAATATTCGTTGGCTACTCTCTTAATATCTTCGCGGGTTACTTTCATGTATCGTTCCAGTTCAGTGTTTATTAAGTCGGCATCGCCATAATAAACGTGGTAGTTGGCCAGGTTTTCAGCAACCCCCTGCAGGGTACTGCTGGAATTAATGAACCTGTTTTCCATCTGGTTTCGAATTTTCTGAAACTCGTTTTCAGTGATCAGTTCTTCGCGAACCCTGGCAATTTCTTCATTGATTGAAACTTCAAGGTCTTCAGCATCTACCCCCATATTGCTTATTCCAAAAGTGATGTATAAGCCCGGGTCTTCAAGCATAAATGGAAAAGAGCCGACAGTAACTGCTTTTTGTTGTTCATCAACTATCGCCTTGTACATACGCGAGCTTTGCCCATCTGACAAGATAGCGCTAAGCATGGTCAGGGCATAAGCATCTTCTGTTCCCTGTTCAGGCATATGATAGGCCTGAATAACTGCCGGAAGCTGAACATTATCATACACCACATCCCTGATCTCTTCGGTTTGTTTGGGTTCCTCAATATTTACACGTGGTACCTCTCCTTCTTTTTTAATATCACTGAAATAAGCGTCAACGAGCTTTTTGGTCTCTTCAATATCGATATCACCAGCGATGGAGAGGGTGGCATTTTGAGGTACATAAAAAGTATTATAAAAATCAATAAACTCATCGAGCGATGCTTCATTTAAATGTTCAAGTGACCCAATGGTTGTCCATCGGTAGGGGTGTACCTTATATGCCCTTTTTACTATCTCTTCTAGAATGGTGCCATAAGGTTGGTTGTCATAACGCTGCCTTCTTTCTTCTTTAACCACTTCTCTTTGAGTTTCAACCCCGATAGGCTCAATTCGGGCATGCATCAGGCGCTCGGATTCAAGCCAAAGCCCGAGAGCGAGTTGATTAGAGGGCAATACTTCGTAGTAGTAAGTCCGGTCATTACTTGTATTGGCATTATTCACGCCACCTGCATTGGTAATGTACTTGTCGAATTCGCCCCGGGCAATATTTTCAGAGCCCTCAAACAAAAGGTGTTCAAAAAAGTGGGCAAAACCGGTACGGTTGGGATCTTCATTTTTCGAGCCCACATGGTACAGTACTGATACTACCACAATGGGGGCAGAATGATCTTCATGCAATATAACGTGCATGCCATTTTCGAGGTCATACTCCTCAAATTCTATTTTCGGCCCTTGTGCCAGGGCAACGACCGCTAGCAAAATCAACAAAGCGGTAAATTTGATTTGTTTCATAATTAATGGGTTTAAGTGAAAAGGTAAAATTATAAATTGCTAAATTTTGTCAAAGACTTTTAACATTTCTGTTTATTTAATTTTAAGAACGGAAAATGGATGGGGAAAGAGGTGGATGGGGGATATAAACGGAAGGGCCGGTAAGATGAACTCGCCGGCCCCGAGATGGCCCCTTACTCAGTACTAAACCTTGTTAGACAAGTCCTTGTGCTATCATGGCGTCAGCAACTTTAATGAACCCTGCTATGTTGGCGCCTTTCACATAGTCGACGAAGCCGTTGCCATCGTTACCATATTCAGTGCATTCGTCGTGGATATCGCGCATAATATTTCTTAATTCCTCGTTTACTTCTTCCCGTGTCCAAGGCCTGTGATTCGAATTTTGCACCATTTCCAACCCTGATATTGCCACACCGCCTGCATTAGCTGCTTTTCCCGGACCGTACAAAATCTTATTCTTCTTAAACACATCAATTGCTTCCTTTGTACTTGGCATATTGGCGCCTTCGCTAACCAGCTTACAGCCGTTATCTACCAGTTTTTGTGCCTCTTCGCCATATATTTCATTTTGTGTGGCACATGGAAATGCCATATCACACTTCACTGCCCACGGTTTTTCTCCATTATAAAAGTCATAATTGTGTTCCTCTGCAAATTTTTTCAGCCTGCCTCTTTTTTCAAACTTGAACTCCATCAGTTTTTCAAGCACATCTTGCATCAATCCATCTTTTATGAACATAAAGCCGCCAGAATCAGAAACAGCTAATACTTTTACATTGTGCTCTATTAGCTTTTCGGCTGCGAATAATGCTACATTTCCGGCGCCTGATATCACAGCAGTTTTACCGTCGAGCTTCTCTCCTTGCTTTTTGAGCATTTCCCTGGCAAAATATACAGTACCATATCCGGTAGCTTCAGGGCGAAGCGGACTTCCGCCAAAAGACAGGCCTTTACCGGTAATGACGCCATTGAACTGGGTTTTCAAACGCTTATATTGACCAAACATATAACCGATTTCTTTTTCATTTACCCCTATATCCCCTGCCGGTATATCTACATCTGCGCCGATGTATCGATACATTTCGGTCATATAGCTTTGGCAAAACTTCATGATTTCATTGTCAGTTTTGCCTTTGGGGTCAAAATCAGCTCCACCCTTGGCGCCGCCAAGTGGCAGTGTGGTCAGGGAGTTTTTAAATACCTGTTCGAATGCCAAAAATTTAAGAATACTCAGGTTGACGGAGGGGTGAAAGCGCAATCCTCCTTTATAGGGTCCAATCGCACTGTTCATTTGCACCCGGTAACCTCTGTTCAAACGGTAATTTCCTTTGTCGTCGAGCCAGGGAATGTTGAACATGATCACACGCTCCGGCTCGCATAAACGATCCAGAATGAATGGATCACTATACTTTTTATGGTTCTTAATAAACGGTAAAATGGATTCCACCACTTCTTCTACCGCCTGTATGAATTCCGTTTCATTCGGATTTCTTTCGGACAACCTTTTAATGAATTTTTTTACCTCGTTTTCAACGGAGGCGTTTTTGGTAAGCGTAGCCATAGTGATGATTTTACAATGTTTCTACATTTAATAACGTTTGTCAGTAGAATAGATTCATTTTTATGAAGATTATTATCAGGTAAATACATAGGCATGTTGGGAATAAATTTGTACTTGTAACGGTTTCGTAAACCTTGAAATAATAAGATCAGAAATATTCAAAATTTAATATGACGTCAGCACAAATATTCCATATAAAATATTTTTGCCTTATAATAATAGGACTTTACTTTTCTAAATTAAAGCTATCTCCATTCATTTTCGACCTTGTTCAATTCTTCATCTATCGAAAAATAAAAAATAATTCCTCCCACTTTAATTTTGTTTTACATCAAACTTTGCAATGATTTTTCTAATGAACTTTTTATTAAAACCCTTTTTATGTTAATTCAATATTAAATTTTAATTTTACCATTAGCGCTTTTTCAATAATGGT
>DNTA01000233.1 GCA_003500135.1 Cytophagales bacterium
AATCAGGAAAATGCCGGGCTTAGTGCTGCCAGAAACCGAGGAATTGAAGCTGCAAAGGGGAAGTATATTCTTTTTGTGGATAGTGATGATTTGGTAGTGCCAGAAATGATCATGACCATTGCCTCGGGGTTTGAGCAAAGTGATAGTGAGGTAGTAACTTTTAGCTATTCCAGATTTATGGAGACACCTGAAAATAGAAAATTTGAAGTGATTTCAAAGAACTTGAAGGCTAAGGAATACCCGAGTATGGAATACTTTAAGTTAGTTCTGGAAATACCTACCATTCAATGGATTCCTGCCTGGACCTATGCTTTTAACCTCGAGTTTTTACGAACCAATAACTTAAGATTTAAAAAAGGCCTGTTGCATGAGGATGTGGAATTCTTTCCCAGAATGGTCACCAAGGCAAGTTCAATTACTGTGATGTCTTCGGTTTTATACAACTACCGTATCCGAAGCGGATCCATCACGACCAGTCTATCAAAACTCGAGCAGAGTTTAAGCGATCAGTTTTTTATTATTGAGTCGTTGGATAAACTATGCCGTTCAATTGATAACCCACTAAAAAAGAACCTATTACAGAAATATGTTTCCTTGAGAGTAAGAGTCTTAACTAATAAATGCATGGAGTTATCCAGTGAGAATGTAGATGGGATCTACAAAGAATTGAAACGTTTTGTTGCCAGGAACCGCAAACAAAAACAATTACTAAAGAAAGACTTTTATTATAATTACCTTGAATCAAAAAACAACAGGAGACTCAGGCTGTTTAAGGAGAATTTGTTTAAATGGCCACGTAGAATCTATAAGTTTAAAATAAAGCCTTGGGTAAACAAATGAAAGTATTGGTCCCCATTCATAAAGAAGAGGTATTCATTCGTGAGGTATTAGATGCTTATTTACCATACTGTGATGTGTCAACAGACTTTGACGCATTTTGGTTGGTGAAAGGAGACTTTGATATCATTCATTTGCATTGGCCTGAGTACCTAGTAAAGCACAGAGTACCTACGGATATTGAATTATTATTGCTTGAGGCCACATTAGAGAGTTGGAGTAAAAAAGGTGCCAAAATCGTTGTTACCAGACATAATTTAAAACCCCATAAGCTTGCAGACCCAGCATTTGATAATCTATATGAACTGGTTTACAAACATGCGACAGCCGTAGTACATATGGGCGATTTTAGTATGCAGGATTATCAAAAGCGATTTTCGTTTTCAAGCTCTCAGAAACAACTTATAATTCTTCATCCCATTTTTACCCAGTATCCAAATACAGTGTCTAGAGAGGAATCTAGAAAGTGGTTGGATATTCCTGAAAGCTCATTAGTTGTTTTAGTATTTGGAAAAGTGAGAAACCATGCAGAAAAAAATTTTGTACTGCATAACTTTGACAGGATCAACAGGAAAAACAAAATACTGTTAGTTCCAGGCTGGACACCAGCCAAGGGTAAAGAGCCAATTAATCGATTCACTTGGTTTAAAGTTCAGCATTCTAAAAAATACCGGATTTCAAATGAGTTTATTGATCAAAAGGATGTACAATATTATTTTAATGCTGCCGATATGGTTTATTTACCTCGCTTAAGTACCTTGAATTCCGGAATCCCGTATTTGGCTGCTGTTTTTAATTTACCCATTATTGGACATAAAACAGGAAATATTACTGAACTCCTGGCTGAACTAGATATGCCAATTTTAGATGGGGAAATAGATATTAACCGAGCTATAGAGAAAATTTCACATAAGGATGGAGATTTGTTTGCTGATATTCGTGAAAAATCTAGTGCTGTTATGGTTGGGAAAAGTTACTACCACTTGTTCAAAGAGTTAATCCAATTCTGATTGCTATAACATTAAATTCCACGTTTTGGATATAATAGGCTTGCGAATATGAGATCATTTTACAGAAGTCTGCATGTTGATTCCAATTGGATTAGACTGGGATATAACAGGAGGTTTAATAAGGCAACAGGGAAGTTGATCAATATCAGTTCAAGATCCCCAAATCTGCTCATCATAGGGTCACAAAAATGTGGTACAACATCTTTGTTTTTTTATTTGAAAAAACATCCGCAGATCGCAGAATCCACTCCGTTTAAAGAACCAGGATACTTTATTTTTGATAATTGGGCTAGAGACTTTTGGAAGCGAACAAAAAACATACATCTGCGATCTAAACAGCAATTAAAAGCGCATTACATGAGTAAAAATTTGACCGATCAAAAATACTTTATGGATGCTTCGACCTATTACACACAATTCAAAAATGAATCTTTATACGACATTCCCCAGCAAATATATAAGGAATCCCCGGATGCTAAATTGATTTTCATTATTAGAAATCCCTTTCAAAGGTTAATATCTGTTTTTTATCATCAAAAGCGTCAGGGTAATCTCCTGGATTTTAATGCATGTGTCAATCATGATTGGCATATTAAAACCTCATTATTCTATGATCGAGTGAAACCTTATATGCAAAAATTCGGTAAGGACAACATATGGATTTTAGAAATGGAAGACCTTCAAAATAATCCAAATCATGTACTGCATAATCTTTGGTCTTTTCTTGAAATTGAACCCATAATGATTGATGATATTAAAATACACAACAAAACAAGTCCGGCAAATCAATTAAAATTAAATGAGGATACTTTCTATAAATTACATCCATTATTTGCGGAGCAAATGGCTTTACTAAATAAGAACTTTGATTTATCGCTAAATTGGAATTTAGATAAAGAAAAGTGGGTTAATGAATGAAAAAATTTTGATGAATTGAAGGGAATTAAACAATTTAGGGTTAGTGTCATAATTCCGGTGTACAATGCTGAAGCCTATCTAAAAACAGCTGTGGAATCGGCCGCAGAATTAGAAGAAGTAGGAGAGGTGCTTCTTGTTGAGGATGCCTCTCCCGACAATGCCCTTGAAATAGCACAACAGTTGGAGCATACCTATAAGAAAGTGAGGCTCTTTCAACACCCTGATAAAGGGAATCACGGAGCGGGCGCTTCCAGAAATTTGGGAATTGAAAAAGCCACATGTCAGTTTATTGCTTTTTTGGACGCGGATGATTACTACTTGCCGGATCGCTTTAAAAGAGATAAAGAACTATTTCTGAACAACGAGGACTGCGATGGGGTGTATAATGCCACCGGTACGCACTTTTATTCCGAAGAGGCCAAACAACAGTTTTTTGAAAAAGGATTTGGGTATCAGGAGGTTCTCACTTTAACAGATCCTCCCTCTCCCACTGAGCTTTTTAGTGTACTCTTTAATCGCCATCCTAAAATAAGGGGGCAGTTTCATACAAATAGTCTCACTATAAACAAAAATGTCTTTGAGAAGGTGGGTTACTTTAATACTTATTTGAGGTTGCGTCAGGACATTCATCTGTGGCGTCGTTTGGCTGCCTATTGCAATTTATATGCCGGCCAAATTGAAAAGCCCGTAGCCATGCGTGGGATTCACGCGGCTAACAGAATGACGGTAAAAAAGGATCATCAGCAATACTTTAACTTATGGTGGAACTCCTTAAAGAAACAGTTTCAGTCCAAAACAATCACTCAAGAAAAAATGTCTGTATTTATGCAGTGTTATTACAATTATAGAATTAAAAACGAACCAAAACCAAAGGCTCTTGTTTTTTTAATTAAAAATGTGATCTATAATCCAGGATCTATTAAGGCTTCTTATGGTGATTTTGATTTTAACTTCTGGCATGTATTTGGACAAAACTGGCTTACGCTCAGAATTGTTTCATTCAAAAACCGAGCTTTAGCTCGCAAGAGTTAAAAAAGAATAACTGTGAATGCAGTAGTCAAAGGGACTAGATAGATCAGTCGTTATTCTCTAATATAATTCTATCTTTGAAGCACTAATATAAAATCTGCTAAAGAAAGATCTCATGAAGGACAACTTCTGGAAAAATAAAAAAGTCCTGGTAACAGGAGGAGATGGTTTTTTAGGAAAAACGGTGGTTAACAAATTGATCCAAAGAGGCATCAAAAGAGAGAATATTTATATTCCTCACTTTCCGCATGACGACCTTCGTGATTTTAATACCTGTTTACGCTTTACCAAAGATATTGACATTGTGATCCACTTAGCCGCAAAGGTTGGAGGAATCTGGTACAATATGAAGTATCCCGGCTCAATGGTTTACGATAATATCATGATGGGCTTCCAGTTGATGGAGGCCGCGCGGATCAATGGGGTGGAAAAGTTGGTAAACCTGGGCTCTACTTGCGCCTATCCTAAAAATGCACCTATGCCGTTTACGGAGGAGAATTTCTGGGATGGTTATCCGGCTGAAGCTACAGCACCCTATGGTCTAGCCAAAAAAATGCTAAGTGAATTAGGAAAGGGCTATTTGGAAGAATACAAGTTTAATTCTGTGTTTTTGGTGCCTGTTAATCTGTATGGTCCCGGAGACAATTTTACCGAAGAGGATGCCCATGTGATTCCGGCCTTGATTCAGAAATTCTTTGATGCGAAGGAACAGAATAAACCAAGTGTTGAGGTATGGGGTTCGGGTAAAGCCACACGGGAGTTTTTGTATGTAGAGGATGCTGCCGAGGCCATTTTACTGGGTGCCGAGTTCCTTGATGATCCGAGTCCGATTAATCTGGGAACAGGGGTAGAAACCCCCATTAAAGAGTTGGTGGAATTAATTGCTCGCTTAACCAATTTTAACGGTAAGATTGTCTGGGATACCACGAAACCCGATGGGACACCAAGACGCTTCATGAACATAGAAAAGGCTAAGAAAAAATTTGGATTTAAGGCCCAGGTGCAACTGGAAAAAGGCTTAGAAACCACCATTAACTGGTATCTTGAGAATATTAGAACTGTCTAAAATGAAAGTACTAATTGCCTGTATTCCGGTGCCTTTGAACAAATACATGTCTGATCTTGTGGAAGGCTTATCCTCGTTTGCTGAGGTTACCTGGGACTTTCAAGAGTTCTGGAAGATGGAAAATGACTATGATATTGTTCATATTCATTGGCCTGAATATCTGAGTTTTGAAGTGGAATCCTATCTCAATAACTCTGAAGATCTTACCTCTGATTTATGGAATAGAATTGAAGAATGCTGCAAGCATTGGCATCATAGGTCTACCTTAGTATACACAAGGCACGTCAGAGCCCCTCACAAACGAGATGACGAGACTTTTAAACGTTTGTATGAACTGGTTTTTTCGTATTGTCACGGAATGACGCACTTTGCGAATTACAGTATTGGGGAGTTCAAGCAGTACTTTCCCAAGAATCAGATCAGTTATCATCAAGTGATCCCTCAGCATAAGCACGCGACTTTACCTGATACATCTGACAAAACTAGTGCGAGGAACGCCCTGGGAATTAAACAGTCAAGCAAGGTATTACTCTGTTTCGGACTAATTAAAGAAAATGAAAAGACCTTGATTGATCAGGCATTTGAAGCCATTGGTTCAAATGACAAGGTACTCCTGGCTCCAGGGTGGAAGATACCTAGAAGAAGAATTTCTTACATTAGATTGAGGGAATGGGTTTGGAAACTGGAACAATGGTGGGTCTCTCTAAACAAGAGAAAACGGATCAATCTTGGTTTTATTCCGGAGGAAGAGGCACATTTGTATTGTAATGCGGCAGATGTAATTTTAATTCCGAGAACCAATGAGCTATTTTCAGGAAATATTTCGCTTGGATTTACCTTCGGAACAGTAGTTGTAGGAACGGAAACTTCCAATATTGGTGAAATATTGCAACAGAACAATAACCCTACTTTCAAGGTAGGGGATACAAAATCTTTGGAAAATGCGATTAATGAAGCCTTCAGACAAAGTGATGAGGGTTTTGGAGAAAAGAATAGAGAGGTGGCAGATACTATTTGGTCACTGGATACTATTACAGAGCAGTATCGACATTTCTATAACCAAGCCATAGAGGAAAAACAAAAGCATTCCTCCATAAGTTCAGCATGAATTTTAAACGAAGTAGAATAGTCTTTTAGTAAACGGATGCAATATCAACCAGCAATCGTAGTGATTACCTACAATCGTTTATCTAGCTTGAAACGCTTACTCAGCTCTATAGATGGTTCAAGATTTGAGGACTACCCGGACCTGATTATTAGTATCGATTATTCAGATACCTATCAGGATCAATTAGCTGCTTGTGCCGAGTCATTTGCTTGGAAAGGTGAGAAACATATTATCAGACATAAGTCCAATTTAGGACTAAGATCACACGTATTCTTTTGCGGGAGGCTAAGTACTGAATATGGTTCGGTCATTGTATTGGAAGATGATTTGTATGTTGCTCCTGATTTTTATCTGTACAGTCTAAAGGCCTTAGAAATTCTACAGACATCACAAACTGTTTCAGGAATTGGCTTATATAGCCCATCATTTAATGAAGCAGCGGCTTTGCCATTTGAGCCTGTAAAGACCAATAGTAATTTGTATTTAATGCAGGTGCCCTGTTCCTGGGGACAGATCTGGACCAAAGACCAGTGGTCCTCATTTGAGAATTGGTTGAATGATGATTTTGATATAGAACAACTAAATTTACTACCAGCAGCCATACAACATTGGTCTGATCAATCCTGGAAAAAGCTATACATGCTTTATCTAAGTCAAAAGAATTATTTTTTTGCCTATCCTTATACCTCCTATTCCATGAATTTGAACGAACCAGGAACTCATATCATCGAGAAGGATTACAAGTTTTTAAATGGCCTACCCTTAAATAATTCTGTTGACAAATTAAAACTTGATAAACAGGCGGCTTGTTACGATATGCACTATATGCTGATTCCTGATGTGTTAAATGAAACCAATTCTGCTGATGGAGAGTACGATTATGAAATAGATTTATATGGAACTAAATTAGACCAATTCGATGAAGAGCAATGGTTGATCACGGCATTAAAGGTAACCAGCTTTGAAAAGTCCTTTGGACTTCAATTAAAACCAATAGAATTAAATATCCTATTTGGCATAGAGGGGACAGAGATTTTTCTAACCCAGAAGAAATACATCTCTTCTCGTGAATTACCCCGAACGATAATTGATTTTAACTATCCCATACCTAAGTGGTATTACCCCTATTTTCAAACTCCAATCCTAAAAAGATTAAACGGGTTTATTCACTTTAAATTGAAACGCCTTTTTAAAGATTAGATTTTGGTCTAAATAGAGATTTAAAATGTTACCACAAATTCACTTATACACCACCTATTATCAGGAACATGATCCATTCCGAAATCAGGAATTAATTACCTGCCTTGAAAATAATCTGGCGAATGACAGTATTAGTACCTTAACCGTATTGAACGAAGGAGGAGATCTTTCAGAGTTCAGAAACCCCAAGCTTCAGATTATTCCAATAAAGGGGCGACCAACTTATCAGGATTTCATAGACTACATAAATGGTCATAAGCCACAGGAGGACCTTCATATAATTTCTAATACGGATATCTATTTTGATAAGCATATTGCAGTTTTACATTACCTGGATCTTAAGGAAACCTGCCTGGCCTTATCGCGCTGGGACACCACGGGTTTTAATAGGCCTAAACTTTATAATAAAAGCAGCAGTCAGGATGTATGGATCTTTCAGGGAGCCATAAGTTCGGCACTGAAGGCAGATTTTCATTTAGGGGTGCCTCGCTGTGATAATCGCTTTATGTACGAATTAGAAGAAGCGGGTTATAAGGTTTTAAATCCGGCTTTCAGTATAAAAGCTCTACATATTCATGAAGGGCAAAGACATCTGGAATATGATAGAGACGATAATTCCTTCAGTATTCCGCCCCCATATCGGTATAAATATCCGCATAACATTTATGGTTTATGGGCTACGCTTTTTTTTAACTGGACCCATAGCTGTAAATTAGGGCCGTACAGATATGATCTCAAAAAACTAAACAGGTGGTGGGTAATAAGGCTCCCAAGAAAAATTTTGGAACTTTTAAGTGGTAAAAAAATGCCTCTAATTGGCTTTGATTAACTTTTTAACAGAATCGGTTCATGATCATATTAAGTAACTCCCTTCCCAAAACAGGAAGTACATTATTGGCTCATTATCAGGAAGATATTTTACGTGAACTGAATATTTATCATGGGCAAAAACGACTGGTAGGAAAGTTTGGAGGGCGTTACATCGATATTCCAACTAAAAAGAAATTACTTCAACTGTTCTATTTAAACCTAGGAAGAGGTTCACTTGTGGTAAAATGTCACTGGCGACAAGATAAACTGCTAAATTTCGCTCTCACGTTGCCACATGTAAAGATGACGGTTTGCTATCGTGATCCGCGCGATATCATATTGTCAATGATAGATCACGGTGAGAGAACCAGAAAGGGGTTAGATCCTTCGGGGGCATTTTCAGAATGTTATGAGGTAAGTGATTTGATTCCCAGGGCAGTCGATCTTATGAAGCAATTAGAAGAATGGCGATCACAAAAAAATGTTCATTTGATCAGATATGAGGAGCTGGTATCAGATCCTGCTAAAGCAATTGAAGAAATGTCGACATTTTTAAACCTTAGTATCGATTCGAGAATAATAGAAAAAATTATCTTAAAGCGAGAGTCCATCAAAAAAGGGTCTCATAATTTTAATAAGGGAACAATTTGCCGCTGGAGATCAGAGATGTCACCGCAACAACAGAAGGAATGTCTAAGCGCTTTGAAACCATATCTAGTAACATTTGATTATGACCTTAGATAAAGGAACAACAGAGTCTAAAAATTGCATCTATTTAGCCGAGGTAAATGAATCGGAATCAAGACCATTTTGGTCGGTGATCATCCCAACCTATAATTGTGCCGAGTATTTAAGGGAGTGTCTGGAAAGCGTTTTGATTCAGGACCCAGGTGAGGACCAGATGCAGATCATAGTGGTGGATGATCACTCCACCGAAGACGACCCTGAGGAAGTGGTTAATACCTTAGCTAAGGACAGAGTGCAGTTTATCAGGCAGGCACAGAATGTGGGGAAGGTACGAAATTATGAAGCTGGATTGGAAGCTTCAAAGGGAAAGGTTATCCATCTGCTGCATGGAGATGACCGTGTTCGTGACGGCTTTTATGAGACCATGCAGCTACTATTATCGAATCATCCGAATGCACAGGCAAGCTTTTGCCGTTCTATGTATATAAATGCTCAAGGTCTTTGGACAGGCATAACTGGCATGATCCAGGACCAAGATGGTATTGTTCCTGATATGTTGGAACGTTTATATGTCAACCAACTTATTCAAACACCTTCAATGGTGGTTAGACGTGAGGTTTATGAAACCATTGGGACATTTGATAGACGACTAAATGCTATGGAGGACTGGGAGATGTGGATAAGAATAGCTAGCCACTTTCCAATTTCTTGTTCAAATTCTGTTTTAGCTGAGTATAGAACTCATGATGAGAATGCTACTGTTTCTACATTTGTAGATGGATCTGCACTTACTATCCATCAGGACCTTTTTAAAATTGTTGATAGTTATATAGATGACAAGATTAAGCTTAATCTTTTAAAAAAGCGCCGTAAAAATCAGGCCTATTTCCTCTACCAATCTTTAATTCAACTTGAGGGAAAACTTCCTCAAAAAGTAAAAAATGCAATAAAATTTAGAATGTTTTGTCTTGATCCTGGAATTAGAACAGCATTAAAAGTATTAACGAACTAAAATTTCATGCTTTTTAATTCCATAGACTTTGCCATTTTCTTACCAATCGTTTTCGTCCTGTATTGGTTTGTGTGCAAAAACAATTTAAAGTTGCAAAATGCGCTGCTAGTCGCAGCCAGTTATGTGTTTTATGGCTGGTGGGATTGGCGCTTTCTGAGCCTAATTGTGTTTAGTACATTGGTTGATTACACCATAGGGTTACAATTATATAAGGCGAAGAAAGAACGAAAACGAAAAGTATTGTTATGGACGAGTATTCTGGTAAATCTAGGGTTTTTAGGCTTTTTTAAATACTACAATTTTTTCGTGGACAATTTTGTACAGGCCTTCCGTTGGTTTGGGCAGGAGATCCAACCTAATAGTCTGGACATTATATTACCGGTAGGGATCAGTTTTTATACCTTTCAAACATTAAGCTATACAATTGATGTATACAGGAAGAAACTGGAGCCGACCAAAGATATTCTTGCATTTGCAGCCTTTGTCAGTTTCTTTCCTCAATTAGTAGCCGGGCCTATTGAGCGCGCAACAAACCTCTTGCCACAGTTCTATACCCCCCGTCGCTTTAAGTTTGTTAATATCCAATTCGGGTTTATTCGAATTTTATGGGGATTATTTAAAAAAGTAGTTATTGCCGATCGTGTGGCCCTTTTGGTCAATACGGTGTATAACGATCCCGGAGCACATGGCGGACTCCATTATGCGTTGGCAACGGTCCTGTTTGCTTTTCAGATCTATTGCGATTTTTCGGGGTATTCAGATATTGCCATTGGAACTGCCCGATTATTTGATTTTAAACTAATGGAGAACTTCAGGTCGCCTTATTTCTCAAGATCTCTGGGAGAGTTCTGGAGGCGCTGGCATATCTCATTGTCTACCTGGTTCAGAGATTATGTTTACATTCCACTTGGCGGCAACAGAGTATCGAAGGGGCGTTTACGTATCAACTTATTGATCGTTTTTATCGTCAGTGGATTTTGGCATGGTGCTAAATGGACCTTTATAATCTGGGGAGCCTTGCATGGACTAATACTAATCATGGAGAATCTATTGAAAGTGCATAAGCATCGCTTTATAAAAGGGCAGTTTAAGGCCTTAGACTACGTACATATACTGTTCACCTTTTTTATTACTTGCATTGCCTGGATATTTTTTAGGGCCAACAACGTCAATGAAGCCTTTGAAATGGTGACCGGACTTTTAGATATTTCTCAACCATTAGCTACTACTTTTAGAGGGAGGACCTTATATTTGGGGGCGCCGCTTTGGGAGTTTGTGGCTTGCTTTGTGCTGATTATTTTGCTGTTGACAATCGAAAGCTTCATCATTAAACGCAAACTTTCTGAAATGCAACTGATCAAACGACCTCTGCCAGTGCGCTGGGCGGTCTTAATGATCCTGATCCTTGGGATTCTGATCTTTGGTTCGTTTGAGGTTAATGAGTTTATTTATTTTCAGTTTTAAGCAAATGTTAGCGCTCAAGAAAGAATATCGCAAATTTTGGCTCGGGACAATCACATTTTCGTTATGCACTGCTTTATTGCTATTTCTTCTCGAATGGACACTTGCTTTTTTTGTAAGCCACTCAAACAATGCACAGACTGGGAAGGTAAATTTGATCATGAATAGGGCTGTTGACCCTGAGCTGATGATTATGGGGTCATCAGTGGCTGAAGTGGGGATTGATCCGCTTCTCATCGAAAAAGAAATGCAATTAACGGCATACAATCTGGCCATTGACGGAACAGCCCTGCCGAGGAGTGAGTATCTACTTGATAATTTTCTTGATTACTCACAGAACTGCCAAACAATACTCATTGGTATGGCATTTTTCTCGTTGGAAGAGCTGCAGGAGATGCATGCTCCCGAACGATTTATTGCCCACAAATCCAACCGCTATATCAAAGACAATGTGAAGCGATTATCGCCTGACCTCTATGCAAAACTGTATCGCGTTCCTTTTTATACCTTTATAGCTGCCAATCACACCTATTATAAAAATGCGGGAATTGGTTTAAATAACTGGTACAAAAGCATTGGATTATACGATGAGGTGCATCAGGGATATGTCCCTCGGTTTATCTCCTATGAAGATACAAGAGCCACAGGTAATCAAATGAGATTAACCATATCTGAAAAAACCATTGCAATGTACCGGCGAATCATTCAAAAAATAAAAAATAAGAATATCGACCCGGTATTGGTTCTCACACCCATGCACGTGAATGGACAGAGTAATTTTTCAAATTTTACTGAATTAAGAAGGGCACTTTATGATCTTTCTTATGAGATGAACGTAAAGTTTTTTGATTTTTCTGAACACCCTATCACACAGGATACAAGTTTCTACTACAACAACGGGCATTTGAATAATACCGGAGCTCAGTTGTTTACAAAGGCCATCTGTGATAGTTTAAAATCGAAACCCCTAACAACAAACCTGAGAAAAAGATGAAGTCTCACCCCAAAGTCTCTGTACTCACAACCGTTTACAACAGAGAAAAATACCTGGCGGCCTGCATTGAAAGTGTTTTGGCTTCGACCTTTCAGGATTGGGAGCTTATCGTAGTCGATGATCAGTCTGCTGACAATTCGGTTGCCATTGCCAGGAGCTATGCTGTCAAGGACCAGAGAATCAGAGTTTTTGTTAATGAGACCAATTTAGGGGATTATCCGAATCGAAATAAGGCTGCCTCGTATGCAAGGGGAACCTATTTAAAGTATCTGGATGCGGATGATTTGATTTATCCTCATGGGCTTGAGATCATGGTACATACCATGGAGCAGTTTCCGGAGGCGGCAATGGGTATCTCTCAGCAAGTTGCCGAAGATGTGAAGCCCTATCCCTTCCTTATGACACCTAAAGAAATATTTGAAAGAGAGTTTTTACAAAGAGGGGTGTTGGGTTTGGGTCCAACTGCGACTATTATTAGGCGTAAGGCCTTTGAAATGCTAGATGGTTTTTCTGGGACTAGGTATATTGGAGATATGGAAATGTGGTACAAAATAGCACTCAAATATAGCATGGTAAAAATGGTCCCTGGTTTGATATACTGGCGTCAACATGAAGATCAGGAAATATCTAAGGGATTAGAAAGTTATTTTTATTTGGAGAATACATTTAAATTTCAAATTGAAACGCTCGAATATAAAGACCTTCCTATGGAGGAAGAAGACCGTAGGACGGCTTTGAATCTTGTGAAGAAACGATTTGCAAGAAATATATTTAGAATGGTTAAACAGGGGAAAATTAAGGCGGCCAATAAAGTTCGACAAGCTTGTTCATTATCTTGGCCAGCATTGTTGAAATTTGCAATAACTAAAGGATGAGGGAAAAGGTCTCAATTATTATTCCGCTTCACAATAATGCCGCTTACATCGAGGAGGCCATAAATTCGTGTTTGCATCAAACTCATCGTAATATTGAGATCATAGTGGTGGAAAACGGCTCTACCGATGACAGTCTTGCAGTAGTACAACAGGTGAAATCAGATCAATTAAAGATATTCTCCATTGGAGCAGCTTCATCTGCAATTGCTCGAAATTTTGGGTTTAAGCAAGCAACAGGGACCTATATTCAGTATCTGGATGCCGACGATTTATTGAGTAAAAATAAAATTGAATCTCAATTAAATTTGATTTCAGAGTATTCAAAAGAAACACTGGTCACTTGTCCCTGGGGGAAATTTTCAAGACTTAGTTCTGAAGCGGTTTTTAAACCAGATCGGGTATGGCAAGACTATCAGCAACCCATTGAATGGCTTATTGACTCCTGGAGCGATGGGGGTATGATGCAAACAGCCTGTTGGTTAACACACCGCACTTTAATTGAAAAAGCAGGACCATGGAACGAACAGTTGAAGCAAAACCCAAATGATGACGGAGAGTTTTTTTGCAGAGTGATCTTAAATGCCAATCAAATACTATTTGACTCCCATAGTAAGGTGTTTTACAGAGAACCAGCAAATACCAATGTAAGTACTAACAGAAGCAGATTGGCTATGGAATCCTTACTAAATTCATTGCATGCGTATGAAACTGAAATTTTCAAGATGGAAAACACAGAGCGCGTTAGGCGGGCACGGGCATATAATTATGCAAGATATATTTATGAACTGTATCCGAGAGAGAAGGACCTGATTGAAAGGGCCCAGGCATATCTTAAGGCTCTTAAGGTCCATACACCTGCAGTTGGGGGAAAGAACTTTAAAATGCTGTGCAAAATTCTTGGATTTCAAAATGCTCTTGCCACTCGGGGACTGTTTAGTTAATTTGGAGCTTCCGGAGTTTAAACTTGAAGAATGAGTTTGGTTATGATGAATTATAAAAAGGCTTAGCACAGAAATTAGTGAATATCACGTATATATCAAATATTCCAGTGAATGAATTTAGTGGAGGTATGTCCGGTATCAACAGAGCCGTACACGATCAATTAAAGCGATATCACAACATTTCTGACTATTGTTTGATCGACCCGGAAATTGATCTTCTGGCGAAAATCAGATCCAAGGCATTGAGGATGTTAGGATTTAAAGCTAACTATCACTTTTTTTCGAATAAGAGACTCCAAATTATAGCAAACCAAATAGAGACTTTAAACACCTCATCGGAAGCCATGTTTTTCATGGGATTCACACAGTGGATCAGATCCAAACCCAATTGTCCTTACTACTGTTATAACGACGCCTGTTTTGGCACTTATGTGGAGTATTACAATAATAAATCTGAGTTTAAGGAAAGGGATCTGGAACGTATTTTCAATTTAGAAAAAAAATGGCTTGAGGGAGCAGAGATCGTTTTTTTCAATTCTCAATGGGCCCTGGAAGAAACGAAGCGCTTATATGGGATGCGAGGCGATAATTTCGTGAATGCCGGAGTGGGAGGCTTTATTTCTATACCTGAGCGGGATTTTTATGAGTCTGGTTACAACTTTTTGTTTATTTCTCGTGAGTTTATCCCTAAAGGTGGTCTGATTGTGTTGGAAGCCTTTAAAAAGGTAAAAGAAATCGAACCTTCGGCAGAGTTATGGATAGCAGGAGAGGTGCCTCCACAATCCATTGAATTGTCTGATGGGGTTCACTATAAAGGGTTTTTTGATAAAACGATCCCGGAACAAAAGCATCAACTGGAAGCACTGTTTAAGCGATCATTTGCTTTGGTGCACCCCACCTTAAAGGATACAACAACCCTTGTTATTAGCGAGCTGGCCTATTACGGCTGTCCGGCCATTTCCAGCAATCGATTTGCCATCCCGGAATTCGTAAAACCAGATAAAACCGGTTTGCTTCTTGAAGACCCAGAGAGCCCTGAAGAGGTGGCAGCTTGCATGATAAAACTTATTCAAAATGTGGATTATCCGGTTATGAGAAGGGAAACCAGAAAGAATATATTAAATAACCACACCTGGGATATGGTTGGAGATAGAATACATCATGCAATTAACAGATAAGCCAAAAGTACTCTATATAGGTCAGTATTCTGAAGGCACAACTTCCAAACAAAGAGCCGACACGATTAAAAGTCTGTTGGATACCGATGTATTTAGGATTATTGATCTGCATGAGCCATTTTACAGAACCTCAAGAGTTTGGCGATCCATTGGCTTCAGATATAAAAAGGGGCCCTTAATTCCGGCAGTAAATACGTTCATCAGAAACAAAGTTCAAGAGCCTTACGATCTCATTTGGGTAGACAAAGGCATCTATATCACTGCTGCAACAACGGCTTTTTTAAGAGCACACACTAAAAAACTAGTGCATTTTACGCCGGATCCGGCGTTTACTTTTCACAAATCCAGATTATTTTATCAATCGCTTAAGTTCTACGATTATGTGATCACCACTAAAAGTTATGAGCTTGAAAGATATTTCGATTATCTGGAGGAAGAGCAAGTGCTATTTGTGACTCAGGGATTTGATCCGAATCTTCATCAGCCCGATTTTTCAAACTTTGATGAAAAAGAAGGACTTCTTTTTATAGGGCACTATGAAG
>DNTA01000019.1 GCA_003500135.1 Cytophagales bacterium
TTAAATTACCAGTAGAACCAAATAAAATATTTGAAGTTCACGACACCAAAGTTCATGCGCTTAAAAATGTTTCGTTTAATGTGGACAAGGGGGAAGTCCTGTCAGTATTGGGAGCAAGTGGAAGTGGTAAAAGTACGCTTTTGCGTTTAATTGCAGGACTTGAAGATGCTGATGAAGGAACGATACATGTTGGCGGGGCAAAGATCACCGGACCGCGTGACCATCTTGTGCCGGGCTATGATAATATCAATATGGTTTTCCAGGACTTTCAACTTTCAAAAAACCTAACGGTATGTGAGAATATAAAACATATTTTAAGGGATTATCAAGACGAATACGCCAGGGAACGTGTAGAAAACGTCATGGGAATGTGTCGTTTAGAGGAAAAAAGCGAATGTTATCCGCGAGAACTTTCCGGTGGTCAGCAACAACGGGTGGGTATTGCCATGGCGCTGGCTAACGAACCAGAAGTAATTCTTCTTGATGAACCTTTCAGCAACCTGGATTATCAGTTAAAAACAAAATTGCGATCAGATTTACAGGATATTGTAAAAAAGAGTGGTGTCACTGCAATTTTCGTTAGCCACGATCCGCAAGATGCCCTTACCATAGCTGACCGGATAATAGTGCTTCAATCAGGAAGCGTCGTTCAAATAGATACTCCCGAGAAGTTGTACCAAAACCCATCTTCCGAATACATTGCCAGATTTCTCGGGCCGGTCAATGTTGTTGATACACAGCAAGGAAAGGAGGAATTGGTTCGACCTGAAAACCTCATCATTCATCCAGATGGGGAGTATGAGGGGAAGGTCATAAGGTGTTATTTTTATGGAAGTTTTTACCTGGTAGAAATAAAAAGCCGACTATCTGCGCAACCAATGGTGATTTACAGTCAGCATAGTATTCGAAAAGGCAATACCGTACGGTTTTTTATTTCCAATAAATAATGGTTAACTTTTTTTGAGCTTTTCCATAAACCGCTCGGTGTCGACGATAAATCTGGAGTGTTGTCCTTTACCGATCTCGCCTTCATCGTCGAATGCATTTACCTGAAATGTGATTTTTCGCCCGGAAACTTCAATCACTTCACATTCACAGCGAACTTTCATTCCAATAGGTGTCGGTTTTATGTGTTGTATTTTAACTTCGCTACCAACACTGTTTTCCTTATCGCTCAAATACGGCTGAATGGTACTACTTGCAGTATTTTCCATAAGTGCGATCATGGCAGGGGTAGCCAAAACATCCAACAATCCTGATCCTACAGCTGATGCTGACTGTTCTGGTGTTACTGTTATTTCCTGATCACCTTTAAGACCTGTTTTTATATTACTTTCGTAAGGCATTTTTATTGACAAATTTATTCGGCTTTTGAGACTGACGCCATGATATTTTTCAGTTTAATCAAAATATTTTTTCAAGGTTAAAACATCGTATTATCGTTTTTACTTTCATTTGGTATCACTTGCAATACATCCCAGTGTTCTACAATTTTACCATTTTGATCAAACCTGAAAATATCAATTCCTGCGTAATCTTCATTTCCGGGCCATATTTGATGGCAGTGCAATACAACCAGGTCCTTTTCAGCAATTACGCGTTTAAAAATTACTTTCTTGCCGGGGTATTCCCTGGACATTTTTTTGAAATAATTAATGAAACCGGTTTTGCCATTTTCAACTTCCGGATTATGCTGAATGTATTGATCCCCTACATACAAATCCACCGCCTTTTCCGGTTCATTTTTATTAAACATCAAATCGTAAAATGACTTGGCGCTTGACTTGTTTTTTTCTAATTGTGAAAGGCTCATATCTAAGGTTAAGTCAATTCGTTTATGGTTTTAATCTTGAAATGAATCGATGTGTTAAGCCACCACGCTATAAGATAACATGGTGGCCAACGGGTTTATTCTATATCCTCCAGAGGAGCAAGCTGTTTAACAATTGATATTCCGGCATTATCGAAAGCATCTACATAATCATTCCAACTGCTTTCCATAAATCCATTTAATTTATCAGCAAACTGATTTATTTCTTCCGTATTCCTTTTTACCATACCCTCATGACTACTGGTTGGTGTGCTAATCAGACCATATAAATAGGATGAGGTTTCTCCAATAACATTATAGAGTTTATCATCATCCCGCACGATTCCCTTGGCATCAGGATCGGTAACAATTTGATATTTGTAATGCTCCAGAGAATCCGACATTTGATTGCCCCAATTTTTCAGGGAATCGTAAAGATCAATTTCCTTGTTCAGAATAAGTGTATTATTACTTACTTTTAGCATTTTCCCCATTTCACGAATGTGATCCATCAGTGACGTGACCTGTTGCAGGTTCAACATGTGCCTCGCAAGTAAAGCTTCTTTTTCAGCAAGCTGTTGTCTGGTGATCTTTTCCCTTGGGTCGGTTTTTACCTCCACCATTGTACTATCTGCATGGTCACCGTATAGAATTTTAATCTTATAATTGCCTGGCAATACATCAGGGCCGGAAGGCAGGAAAATATCTTCATCTTTTTCTGGTTTTGGCGTGCGTGCGCCTCTCACTCCATCTCGATTAAGGCTCCAATATGTTCGGTTCATTCCTTTTTTGGCAACTCGTTTGAATTGTCTGATTCTCTTTTCTCCTTCAAATATCTGAACTACCACGGTATCCTGATCGACTGTTGTCGCAGAATCTTCAACAGACAGTTTGCCAATGGAATATGTAATCATTGCACCCGAAGGTCTGTTTTCACCTAAAAACTCAGCATGGGCTGCAAATCTTGTTCCGGCTGCTTGTTTGTAACTTGACAGATATGCGTCGGGAGAATCGTATACTTTTACATCTTGTTTAAGCACATTTGTGCCTTGATTTGCCAATTCGCGAAGCCAGCTTATATTGTCCCAGATGTAAAATGCCCGTCCAAATGTTCCAATGATCAGGTCATTTTCCCTGGGGTGGATTTTCAGGTCCATGGTGGAGACATTGGGATATCCATGTTGCCAGTGGTTCCAGTTTTCTCCTCCGTCTATTGTATAGTACAAACCAAACTCAGTACCAAGGAAAAGTAAATCCCTGGCCACAGGGTCTTGCACAATACTCAATGCATAGCCCCATACCTGGCCTTTATCCGCAATTTTTTCCCATGACTTGCCGAAATCTGTCGTTTTGTAAACGTGCAACGACCAATCATTTTGGCGATAATTATTCATGAGTACATATGCTTCTCCTTGGTTATGGTGCGAGGCATCTATAACTGGAATCCACATCCCTGAAGGTATGTTGTTGATGTTCCTGATAACATTGGCCCATGTTTTTCCACCATCTTTTGTGATTTGTAGATTACCGTCATCAGTACCAACCCAAATCACATCTTTATTTAACGGGCTGGGGCTTATGGCAACTATGGTCGTATAGTTTTCAGCAAATGTTACATCATATGTCAGGCCACCGCTTTCACCCTGTTTTTGCTTCTCAGGATCATTAGTGGTCAAATCAGGTGATATGGTCTCCCATGTTTTTCCAAGGTCGGGGCTTTTATGGACAAATTGCGAGCCGTAATAAATGGTATTTTCATCATGAGGATTAGCTGCAATAGCAACATTCCAGTTAAATCTCAACTTTTTGCCCTCCGGGTGTGAAGGTCTTACAAAAGTTGTGCGTCCGGAGGTTAAGTCTATTTTATATAGGTTACCTCCCTGATACATGCCAAATGCCAGTTTGTCATTGACAGGCACAACGTCGAACCCGTCGCCGAAAAGAATTTCCTGCCAGTGTTCATTGCGAATTCCGCCCCTTTGCCAAATATAGGCAGGGCCTTGCCAGGAACCCTTATCCTGCATACCGCCATATACGTTGTAAGGGACTTCCATGTCGTAATTGACATGATAAAACTGGCCAACAGGCAAATTGGTGACGAAACGCCAGTTTTTCCCTCGGTCATGCGATATGTTCAAGCCACCGTCATTGCCATCGATTAGAAAATCGGGGTCATCAGGGTGTATGTACCAGGCATGGTGGTCTAAGTGAATATTAGTCGGTTCACCAGTCCAGGGCAAGAGGTCTTCAAATGTTTTTCCTCCATCTTCACTGACTGAAACTATTGAGTACAAATTATAAATGCGGTTTTCATTTAATGGATCAACATAAATTTCCGCATAATAAAAAGGTCGTGAACCAACATTTTTAGAGGCTACTTTTGAAAAGTTCTCTCCACCATCTTCCGAACGGTACAGAGCATTTTCCCTGGCTTCAATCAATGCATATACGATTTCCGGGTCACTTGGTGCAATGGCCAGGCCCATTCTACCTTTATCGCCTTTCGGCAAGCCGTTCTCCTCATCCAGTTTTTTCCAGTTTTTCCCTCCGTCATGGGTAATATACAATGCCGAACTTTCACCGCCTGATTTAAAGAACCATGGCCATCTGCGAAATTGCCACATGGCAGCAATAATTTTGTTGGGGTTCCCCGGGTCCATAACCATCTCGCCAATTCCGGTTTCGTCATTAACGTATAATATTTTTTTC
>DNTA01000147.1 GCA_003500135.1 Cytophagales bacterium
ATTCTGGAAACCAAGAAGATTGGCGACTATGCGGAAGAGCATGGCATTGCCATGGCATTGCATTTTGCCGGCACACCCATCTCCATGATGGCGAATGTGCACAGTGCAGCGGCCACAGAAAATTTTATCGCCCTGGAACATCACGATGTGGACACACCCTGGTGGGAAGATTTGGTAAAAGGCATCGAAAAACCAATAGTGCAGGATGGGTTTATAAAAGTGCCTGAAACTCCGGGCTTAGGAGTTGATTTGAACGAAGAGGTGATCAAAGAACACTTGCGTGAAGGCGAGAAATATTTTGCTCCTACACCAGAGTGGGACAAAGACCAAAGCTGGGACAGAACGTGGAGTTAGAAGAATACACGTCGAGGAAGCTATAGTCGTGCAACCTGTGACTAGACGTGTAAGGCAGGTCTGAATATTGAGCCAGACCAAGACACCAAAAACACACCTGATTTTAGCTTCTCATTCCTTTGATTGCTTCGCAGCATGAACAACCTGTGTTTTTTTGCGCTGCGGGCAAGCTTTAAAAGATACTGCGGATTATATGCATATTTAACCCAACTTGAAAATAGCAGTCCGTAACTATCAGACTAACAGTGCTATACGGTTTTGTTTTTTGCAATTGGGGGACTACTTTTGAATGCCCGCATTTACATCTGTTTGACATACAGGTATTTACAATTTAAGGCAAAAATACTTTTTTATATGTCCCTCATAATCAAATATTTAAAATTTGACATTTTTCCCGAAGGCCTGAGTTTTAGAGCAAAATTTTCAAATTGGGTTAAATCCGAGAGAGATTGCCATAATTGAATTTTTCCTAATCGATCATTATACTTTTATAGCATGAAAAAATCAATAAATAGGGCTTTGGCATGAAGGAAAGTTATTTTACCTGGAGCATACCTAATATTGCACAAAAAGTACTGATTGGATGAGTTGGCAAAGCAAGGAACCCTTTTAATAACCGTAAGTGAACCACTGTGTTTCACTGTGAAAAATCAATATTTCTCCCTTTATCTATTTATTTTAAACATAGTTTAGAGCTATCTATATATTTGAAATTGTGAAGTAGGGGTATAATTGCTCGTAATAAATGTCTTCAGGATTTATGCTAAATATCTATATCAGGTAGATTGATTATGTAAATATATTCAATTGAAATTTTTCCTTATTTCTATCTTTTTGATGAAAGCTGTTTTTATAAACTGAAATGTGCAGAAGAGATTTACTTCTATAAAAAGAAACCAAAATGAGAACGATTATTATAGGTTTTTTGCTAATTCAGGTATCATTTTCGTTTGCACAGGATTCATTGCAAGTAGAAGCAAAGAAGGAGAAAAAGCTCCGATTTCTACCGTTGCCGGCAGTAGGAATGTCACCTACCACCGGCTGGATGTTGGGGATAGCCCCGGGAGCATATTGGATGTTGGGTGATCCTTCGAATACCTCGCCTTCCAGTGCGCTGGGTACTGTCCTTTTTACCCAGAATAAGCAATTGCTGATGACGGCAAAAGCCACAACTTTTTTTAGCGGTGATCAGTGGAATATGCTTACAGATTTACGCTATTTCGTCAACTCTCAGCCGACATACGGTTTGGGGACTGGCCCTCAATCAGCCAAACCTGTTGGAAACGGAGGAATTGATTTTTCTGACGACCCATTTCAGCCGATCGAAACAGCTCAAATGATGGAGTTTAGCTACTTGCGCCTTCACAATACTGTAATGAAAAGGTATCAGGAAACCAGGTTCTTTATGGGCTTAGGCTACCACCTGGATTATCACTATAAAATTAACGACCAATTGTTGAATCTGGATACCATACCTCCTGTCGTCACAAGTCATTATGGGTATAGTGTTTTTAAAGATATTGATCCGGAAAAATATATACTTTCCGGGGTCTCGCTTAATTTCCTTTTCGATAGTAGGGATAATGCTGTTAATCCTTATTCCGGACGATATGCTTACGCCAATATCAGGATAAACCCAACATTTTTGGGTAGCACAAAAGGCTCCAGCATTCTTTGGCTGGAGTACAGGGATTATCTGCATCTATCAAAAGATCGGCCACGGCACTTAATTGGTTTTTGGACCTACGGCTGGTTTCAGACCAGTGGAACATTGCCTTATATGGATTTACCTGCAGTAGGCTGGGATCAATTTGGCCGATCAGGAAGAGCTTATACCCAGGGAAGATTCAGAGGACAGGACCTGATTTATACAGAGTTAGAATGGAGGGTTCCACTGCAAAGAGAAAAGGATACCTTCGGGGCAGTGCTGTTTGTGAATGGGACAACCGCTACTAATCGTGATGCTAATATTTCGTTGTATGATTATCTGGATGTAGGATATGGACTGGGATTACGCGTCATGATCATGAAAAAATCCAGAGCCAATCTAGCTTTAGATTATGCCTGGGGTAGATATGGAGCTCAGGGATTTTACTTTGGACTGAATGAAGTATTTTAGTCGAGCAAATTCCCAACCTTATAGATAATAGATTGGTAATTCGGAAGAAATGAGTTTTGGTAATGATATTGTTTGATAACTGCTAAAGGCATTCCCCTTATCATTTCGATTTCTTCTTCCTATTGAACCGATACCCTGCAAAAAACTTTATACTTCCATTTGAGAATTGAGTACTTAGTTTATTTTTCAGATTTACATTATTTATATCGCCAACAAAGTTAATTCCGGTAAAAAACCGACTTGAGTTATATCCTAAGGCATTCATGGTTTTTACTTTATATGAAATACCCCATTTTACAAACTCCCGCTCTTCTGCTTTTGTATCGCCAAAATTAAAATTCAATCCTGGTATGAGGCCCAGCGTTAAGAAAAAATGTTTCTTCCAGACAAAAGTGTACATATACCCAAAATTGGCAGCAAAGCTAATCAATCCCACGTCAACCATATGCAACTTTTCATTAAAGTATGGCTTCATAGATGTCGGTGCTACAGATGAATCCGCATTCATGGTAAACATTACTAAACTTGCCCCAAATATTG